>NZ_JAUQXO010000074.1:0-1307 GCF_030834625.1 Geobacter sp. | reverse complement strand
CTGACCCGGCCTCCCGAGGTTCCACAGCTGGACTGCGTGGAGGCCCCCACCATCATGGAGCGGGTCATCGGGGCCGCCGGGGCCGAAACCGTCGGCTGGAGCCACCGGATGGAGTGCTGCGGCGCCAACTTCACCCTCTCTCGGCCGGGCGTGGTTCTGAAGCTCTCCGGCGACATCCTCTCCTCCGCCAAGGCCGCCGGCGCCGACTGCCTCATGGTCGCCTGCCCCCTGTGCCATGGCAACCTGGACATCCGCCAGAAGGAGATCGAGGAGGCCACCGGCGAGCGCTTCGGCATGCCGGTCTTCTACATGACGCAGCTCCTGGCCCTGGCCGTGGGGGTATCGTCCAAAAAGCTCGGCTTTGACAGCATGATCGTGAACCCGCTGCCGCTATTGAAAGAGAAAGGGTTAGTGTAGATGTCCCGAATCGGCGTCTTTGTCTGCCACTGCGGCGAGAACATATCGAGAACCGTTGACGTGGAGAAGGTCGCGGCCGAAGCCGCCCGGATCCCCGGGGTGGCCTATGCCACCGACTACAAGTACATGTGCTCCGACCCCGGCCAAGGCTTGCTGAAAAAGGCCGTGGCCGAGCACGGTCTCGACGGCATCGTCGTTGCCGCCTGCTCTCCGCGCATGCACGAGAAGACCTTCCGCACCGCCGCGAAAGCCGCGGGCCTCAACCCCTTCCTCTGCGAGATGGCCAACATCCGCGAGCACTGCTCCTGGGTCCACGAGGACCGGGAGGAGGCCACGGAGAAGGCCAGCGCCATCGTCGAGATGATGGTGGCTCGGGTCAAGAAGGACAAAAAACTCGTCCCGATCACCGTCCCCGTCACGAAGAGAGCACTTGTGATCGGCGGCGGCATTGCCGGCATCCAGGCAGCCCTGGACATCGCCGACGCCGGCCACCAGGTGGTGCTCGTGGAGCGGGAGCCCTCCATCGGCGGGCACATGGCCCAGCTCTCCGAGACCTTCCCGACCCTGGACTGCTCCCAGTGCATCATGACCCCCAAGATGGTCGATGCCGCCAACCACCCCAACATCACCCTCCCCACCTATAGCGAAATCGAGGCGGTTGAGGGCTACATCGGCAACTTCTCGATCACGGTCCGCAAGAAGGCGCGAAGCGTCATCGAGGAGAAGTGCACCGGCTGCGGCGTCTGCTCCGCCAAGTGCCCCCAGAAAAAGATCCCCAACACCTTCGACAAGAACCTGGGGATGCGCCCCGCCATCTACGTGCCGTTCCCCCAGGCGGTCCCCAACACCCCGGTCATCGACCGGGAGCACTGCACCAAATTCATCAATGG
>NZ_JAUQXO010000073.1:0-3189 GCF_030834625.1 Geobacter sp. | reverse complement strand
CCGGGACGAACTGGAGCGCGAACCCATCGTCGCCAAGGTGAACGAGAAGAACTGCGTGGCCTGCCTCTACTGCAAGAAGGTCTGCCCCTACGGCGCCGTGGAGGAGAAGGAGATCCGGGACCGGCAGGGGAACCTGATCCGGGTCGTGGCGTATGTCAACCCCGGGGTCTGCGGTGGCTGCGGCACCTGCCAGGCAACGTGCCCGTCCAAGAGCGTAGAGCTGGACGGGTACACGGATGAGCAGATCATGGCCATGATAGAATCGCTGTAGGGGCGCGGTCTCCGCGCCCTGGGCGGGGCAACCCCGCCCCTACGAGGAACCAATGCACGCTGAAAAGAAACCGCACGCATTCGAACCAAAAATCGTCGCCTTCGTCTGTACCTGGTGCACCTACGCCGGGGCGGACCTGGCCGGGACATCACGCATGCAATACCCGGCCAACACCCGGGTGGTGAAGTTCCCCTGCACCGGCCGCATCGATCCGGTCTTTATCCTGCGGGCCTTCCAGAAGGGGGCCGACGGGGTGCTTGTCTCCGGCTGCCATCCCGGCGACTGCCACTACATGGCCGGGAACTTCCACGCCCGCCGCAGATTTGCCGCCTTCCGGGCGCTCCTGGACTTCATCGGCGTCGACCTGCAGCGCTTGCAGTTCTCCTGGGTCTCTGCCGCAGAGGGGGGCAAATGGGTCCAGGTGGCCACGGAGCTCACCGAGCGGGTTCGCCAGATGGGGCCCCTGCGGGAGTTCAAGGAACTGGAGGCAGAGGAGCAGTGGTCCGGAGTTATCGACTCGCCGGAGCTCAAAGAGGCGTACGAGGCAGTGGGGAAGATCTGACATGAACAACACGGCCAAGAAACTCGATCCGGCAAGCACCATCGACCCCGCCCTCTACACCGCCGTCACCGACGCCATCCGCCAGGAAGCGAAAAAGGTCCTGGAAAGCGGCACCGTGGCCGCCGTGGTGGGGTGGCAGGCGGGACGTCGCGCGGGCACCGCCATGCCGGCCATCGTCACCGACCCGGCCGGGGCAGAAAAACTCATCTTTTCCCCGGCCTGCGTCAACAACCTGGCCCTCTACCTCACCAAGGCCAAGAAGGAGATCCGGAAGAAGGGGCGGATCGCCATCGTGGCCAAGGGGTGCGATCTCAAGGCCCTGGCTGGCCTCATGGGGGAGAACCAGCTGAAGCGCGAGGAGCTTCACATCATCGGCGTGGTCTGCGCCGGGGTCCAGGGGAGCGGCGCCGACAGGAGCCTCCCCCTTTCCGAAGAGACCATGGCGCGCAAATGCCGGGAGTGCACCGTGCACACCCCCGAGGGGACCGACGCGACCGTCGGCACCCTGCCCGAGTTGCCCCACTTCACCCCGGCGGAGTCCGAGGAGCTGGCGCGGCTGGAGGCCATGACCCCGGCGGAGCGGTGGAGCTTCTGGAAGGAGCACTTCTCCCGCTGCCTCCGCTGCTATGCCTGCCGCCAGGTCTGTCCCTTCTGCTACTGCGAGCAGTGCCTGTGCGACCGAAACCGCCCCCAGGCGGTGGAGACCACCCCGCGGCCCGCCGGGAACATGGCGTGGCATATCGTGCGCGCCATGCATCTGGCCGGAAGATGCGCCGGCTGTGCCGAGTGCGAGCGGGTCTGCCCCATGGACATCCCCCTGAATCTGTTGAACCGCAAGATGGCGAAAGAGCTGAAGGAGCTCTACGGCTTCGAGGCAGGGTTCGAACCGAAGGAGAAGGGGCCGTTGGCGGAGTACCGGGAAGACGACGACCAGTCGTTCATCAAATAACCAAAACCTCAAAACCTGGAATAACACGGAGCAACGGAGCACACGGAGAAAACCGAAAAACAGAAAAAGGCAACTGGTTTAAGGGTTTACCCTCAAAGATTGGATTTAAGCCGTTCTCCGTTGCTCCGTTGCTCCGTGTTATCAAAAGGGTTATCCATGCCAAAGATGATCACCGAACCAAACCTCCGCCGTCTCATCGACACGCTTGTCACTGAAGGAAAGCGGGTCGTGGGCCCCAGGGCCGCCGGCACCATGACCCTCTACGAGCCCTTGTCAGCAGGCGAGGAGCTGAACCTGGGGGAGCTTCCCCGCCGCTCCGGCAAGGAGACCTTCTTCCCCCTCTGCGAGACCATCCTCACCTACGAGCGGGACAAGGAGGGGGTCACGGTCAGCGACGTGGACCCGACCCGCTTCCCGGAAACGGTCCTCATCGGCGCCCGCCCCTGCGACGTGGCCGCCGCCCCGGTCCTGGACGCGGTCTTTTCCTGGGATTTCAAGGACGAGTTTTACCTCGCGCGCCGGAGAAAGACCACCATCATCGGCCTGGCCTGCACGAAAGCCGACGATGCCTGCTTCTGCACCGCGGTGGGGCTCTCTCCCAAGGACACGAAGGGGAGCGACCTGTTCCTCACCCCGCTTCGGGATGGCGGCTACCGCTGCGACCCGGTGACGGAGAAGGGAGAGGCGCTCCTCGCCGCCCATGGCGACCTTTTCGCCGACGGCACCGGCGAGCCCCTTCCCCTGGCCGAGCCCGCCCTGGGTAAGCTCGACCTGGACAAAATCAAGAGCTGGCTCGACAGCCACTTTGAGGACCCCCTCTGGGAGGAGATTGCCTCCCGCTGCGCCGGCTGCGGCGCCTGCGCCTTCCTCTGCCCCGCCTGCCACTGCTTCGACATCAGCGACGAGGGGGGCGAGGCGAAAGGGGCGCGGCGAAAGCACTGGGACGCCTGCGGCTTCGGCAAGTTCACCGGTCACGCCTCGGGCCACAACCCCCGCGAGGTGCAGCCCCAGCGCTACCGCAACCGGATCATGCACAAGTTCACGTACTACGTGGACAAGTTCGACCAGAGGCTGTGCACCGGCTGCGGCAGGTGCATCCGCGCCTGCCCGGTGGGGATCGACATCGCGGCGGTTTTGGAAGAGATCAATTCAAAAGGCCAAGAATAACACGGAGCAACGGAGCACACGGAGAAAGGCGTAAAACCCAAAGAATTAATCAGGTAATCAGGATAGAGCATAATGCCTGAACTTCCTGAATATCTCAGTTATACGAAGTTGATTTTGTTTTTCTCCGTTGCTCAGTTGCTCCGTGTTATTAAAAAAGGTTTTCTCCATGTGCGATCACAGCAAAAACATCTACCTCCCCCAGCTCGCCACCATCGCGGAGATTGTCGACGAGACCGCCGA
>NZ_JAUQXO010000072.1:0-168171 GCF_030834625.1 Geobacter sp. | reverse complement strand
GCAATGAGCCGCACGTTGGAGAGCTTCCCCACCGCCTGCTGGAGGTATTTGAGCTTTTTCTCCAAGGAGGGGACCTCCTCCATGCCGCACCACTGGAACGGGGTGAAGGGCTTGGGGACAAAGGGGTTCACGGAGAGGATGATCTCGCCGAGCCGCTTGTTCTTCCTGGCCGCGGCGATGACCCGTTCGCGGATCTTACCCACGAGGAGGGCCATTTCCTCCAGGTCGTCCGTGGTCTCCGTGGGAAGCCCGATGATGAAGTACAGCTTCAGGTTCAGGATATCGTGGCCGATGAGGAGGTCGCAGGCAGCAAGGATCTGCTCCTCGGTCAGGTTCTTGTTGATAAGGTCACGTATCCGCTGGCTTCCCCCCTCCGGGGCCAGGGCTACGGTCTTATGTCCGCTTGCCTTGAGCACCTCGATCATCCCGTCGTCGAGACGGTCGATCCGAAGCGACGAGACCGACACCGTCCCTCCTTCCGCCAGAATGTGCCGGCAGAGGTCGCCGATCTCCCGAAAGTCCGAGACTGCGGCCCCCACGAGCCCGATCTTTCGCCGGTGGGTGAGACCTTCGGCAACGGCGGCCTTCACTGCATCGAGGGACCGTTGCCGGTAGGGATGGTAGATGAATCCGGCGGCGCAGAAGCGGCACCCCCGCCCGCACCCCCGGGAAACCTCCACCAGATACATGTCGGAAAACTCGGTGCCAGGCGTCAAAATCTCGGACACCGTGGCCCGCCCATCGGGCTCTGCCATCCAGAGCCGCCCCACCTGCTCCGGCGCTCCGCCCTTTGTCTGCCTCGACACCACGCGGGCACCATCGTACTCCGTTTCGTAGAAGGACGGCACGTAGATGCCGGGAAGCCGTGATGCGCTGGCGAGAAACTCCTGGCGGTCGCCGATCCCCTCGGTGCGGATGCAGTCCAGGAGCGCCGGGAGTATTGGCTCCCCCTCCCCCACGCAGACCAGATCCAGGAAATCGGCCACCGGCTCGGGGTTCAGGAAGAGTGCCGCCCCGCCCCCCATGACGAGGGGATGGGACGCAGTACGCTCCGCGGCCAGGGCCGGGATGCCGGCCAGCTCGAAGATGGCGGGGATGTTCAGGTAGTCGCTCTCGAAGGAGACCGAGAAGGCAATGATGTCGAAGGAGGAAAGAGGTTCCTGGGACTCCAGGGAGAGAAGCCGGGTGCCGCTGCGGCGGTATTCACGCAGGTCGTCAGGGTCGGGGAGGAAGGCCCGCTCGCAGAGGACGTCAGGCTCGGCGTTCAGCAGCGCATGGACCGCCTGGAAGCCGAGGTTGCTCATGGCGATGGCATACCGGTTCGGGTAGACGAGGCAGACCGTCAGCTTGCCGCCGCGGCGCTTAGGGGTGCTTCCCTCTTCCTGCGCCAGAAGACGCCGGGACTTTTCGATGATTTTCCACGACATTGATAGAGGTTACCACGGCGGGAAACGATTCAGAAAGGGGAAAAAAGGCCCGGCCCCCCAGGAGGGGGTAAGCGGGGAGCCGGGAAATTGAAAGCAATGACTGAAACGTAAGGGGCAGAATGTGCCGTGGGTCCAGACGGCCCCCACGGCGCACCCCATTTCCTGCTAATCGACCGATTTTCTCAGGAACGTCGGAATGTCGTACTGGTCGTCTTCATCGGAGAAGAACCCCTTCTGCCGGTTGTAGGAGGGCTCCCGCTGCTGCTTCTCGCGGATGAACGTGGGGATCTCCCGGTTCACTTCCTGGCGGCCGCCGAGAGGAGTGACGGTCTTCAGCTCCTGGCGCTGCTTCTCCACGTCGAAACGGTCGCCGAAACCGGTGGCGATGGCGGTCACCTTGATCTGGTCTTCCAGGTTCTCGTCGATGGTGACGCCGATGATGATGTTGGCCTCTTCGTGGACCTTCTCGTGGATGGTCCGGTTAACCGCCTCGAACTCGTCCATGGTCATGGAGGAGGAGCCGGAGATGTTAACGAGCACCCCCTTGGCGCCGGAGATGTCCACATCCTCCAAGAGAGGACTGGAAATGGCCCGCAGGGCCGCCTCCACCGCCCGGTTCTCCCCGGCGGCGATGCCAATCCCCATCATGGCCATGCCCCGCTCGCTCATGATCGCCTTCACGTCGGCGAAGTCGACGTTGATGAAGCCGCTGGTGGTGATGAGGTCGGAAATCCCCTGAACCGCCTGACGGAGCACGTCGTCGGAGGGCTTGAAGGCGTCGAGGATCGACATGGACTTGCCGGCCAACCCGATGAGCCGGTCATTGGGGATGACGATGAGAGAATCCACGTGCTTCTTGAGCTCCCTGATCCCGTCATCGGCCTTGGCAAGGCGCTGCTTTCCCTCGCGGGAAAACGGCTTGGTTACGACGCCGACGGTGAGGGCTCCCACTTCCTTCGCCACTTCGGCGATGATCGGCGCCGCGCCGGTGCCGGTGCCGCCCCCCATGCCGGCGGCGATGAAGACCATGTCTGCGCCCTTGAGGGTCTCGGCCAGCTGCTCCCGGTCCTCCAGGGCCGCTTCGCGCCCTTTGGACGGGTCGGCCCCGGCCCCGAGTCCCTTCGTGAGCTGGCGGCCGATCTGGATCTTGGTCGGTGCCTTGGAGTTGCGCAGGGCCTGCACGTCGGTGTTGGCCACGGCGAAGTCTACTCCCCCCACCTGATTGGCGATCATGGTGTTGACTGCGTTCCCCCCGCTGCCGCCGACACCGATGACCTTGATACTGGCACACTGATCGATGCTTTCGTCGAATTCGAACATACCCCTACCCCCTTTTCCCTTTCATGTTGTGTTTGGTTGTCATCGCAATGCAGAACAAAACATACAGTTAGAACAATTCGTGAATGTGATTTGCACAAAGCATCTAGAAGAACTCCCCGAACCACTCCTTCATCCGCCTGCTCACCCGCCGGAAGAGGTTCTCGTCGGTCTGGGCCGTGGGGAACTCGCGGATGCCGACGTTCTTGCTCCCGTAGACCACGAGCCCCACTCCGGTGGCGTAGACCGGCGAATTGACAACATCCACCAACCCACCGATGTTGTGGGGAAGCCCACGCCGTACCGGCAGATTGAAGACTTGCTCGGCCAGTTCCGGCATCCCCTCGAGGATGGTGGTGCCACCGGTGATGACCACGCCGGAAGCGACCAGGTCCTCGAAGCCCGATTTCAGGATCTCCCGGTTCACCAGGGTGAAGATCTCCTCCACCCGCGGCTCCAGGATCTCGGCCAGGAGCTGCCGGGAAAGGATCCGCGGCTTGCGTCCCCCCACGCTCGGCACCTCGATGGTCTCGTCCTTCCCCACCAGCGAAGCCATGCAGCAGCCGTACTTCTGCTTGATCTTCTCAGCCTCGGCCATGGGGGTCCGGAGTCCCACGGCGATGTCGTTGGTCAGGTGGTTCCCCCCCAGCGACAGGACCGACGTATGCTTGATGGCGCCGTCCACGAAGATGGCGATGTCGGTGGTGCCGCCGCCGATATCGACGAGCGCCACCCCCAGCTCCTTCTCGTCGGCCGACAGGACCGCCTCGGAGGAGGCCAGCTGCTCCAGGACGATGTCGGCCACGTCGAGCCCGGCCCGGTTGCATGCCTTGACAATGTTCTGGGCACTGGCCACGGCGCCGGTGACGATGTGGACCTTGGCCTCGAGCCTTACTCCGCTCATGCCGAGGGGCTCGCGAATGCCGTCCTGGTCATCGATGATGAACTCCTGGGGAAGGATGTGGATCACCTCCCGGTCCATGGGGATGGCGATGGCCTTGGCTGCGTCGATGACCCGCTTCACGTCCTCGGAGGTCACCTCGCGGTTCTTGATGGCGATGACCCCTTGGGAGTTGAACCCCTTGATGTGGCCCCCGGCGATACCCGCATAGACCGACCGGATCTCGCAGCCGGCCATGAGTTCCGCCTCGGAGACCGCTTTCTTGATGGACTCGACGGTGCTCTCGATGTTGATGACCACCCCTTTTCGCATCCCCCGCGACGGGCTGCTGCCGATCCCGACGATGTCGATGCCGTCCTCCGTGACGTTGCCGACGATGGCACAGATCTTCGTTGTGCCGATATCGAGCCCCACGATCAGGTTATCCCTTCGTGCCGACATAGTGTATCCCCCTCCCCCGCTTTATCCTTTTTTGACGATGATCTTGTCCTGGTAGTCGCAGTCGATGTACTCAACGGCAACCATTTGCTCCTTGAGCTCCCCGTAAACCGTGGCGAAACGGGCCAGCTTGTCCTCGTACCCTTCCGTACCGAGCCGCACCGGCACCCCGCCGGCGGCAGTGAAGAGGGTAAGGCCGAATCCTTTGTCGATGTGAATCTCGGAGACGTCGGCCAGGGTGAAAACGCGCCCTTTTTTCAAGAGGTCCATCAGGGCCACGGCACCGGTAAGAATCTCCTTCGTCCCCTTGGGATCCCGGGCAAGCTCCTCCTCGGTGATGCCGGTTATGACCGGAAAATTGAGGCTGTCCCCCTGGGTGAGGGGCTTGAAGACCTCTCCCTTGGCATCCATGTAGTAGAGGAACCCCAGATTCATGACTGCCACCGGCTCCCGCTCCACCACCTCGATGCTGAGGGTGTGGGGGAAGTAGCGGCGCACCTGCACCGTCTCGATCCAGGGGTTCTTGGCAAGCTGCTCGCCGATGTGGCGCAGCCGCAGTCCCAACATGGAGTCACCGGGCCTTACCCCGGTCAGGTCCACCACCTCGTCGCGGGTAAGATGCCTGAGCTTGGATACCTCGATGGCCTCCACCTGGAGCAGGTTAATCTTGATCTGGGTTGTGAACCGGTATCCTTCGTACCCCGCGATCCCCACGACCGCCACGATCAGCACGCCGAGCACGATCCGGGTTCCCCAGGTGACGATGGGGCGCCAGTTGATCGGCTTCCGCTCCCGCTTCACCCGGTTGCGGCTCTTTTGTGCCGGCTGGATCCTTGTTTTTACGTGCAAATCGCGCATTGTATTCCGATGGCCCCGCACATCTTGCCAGCCCTAGTCCCCAGTCCCTATCTTGAGCGACGCCGACAGAAGAATCCGCTCCACCAATTCCTCAAAACCAATCCCCGACTCCTTCTGGGCGATCTCCGGCAGAAGGCTCAGGGCCGTCATCCCCGGCAGGGTGTTCACTTCAAGGAGATAGCACGCCCCCCCCTCGGTCACCAGGAAATCGACCCGGCTGTACCCGGCACATCCGAGAGCCCGGTGAGCCTTCTCCCCTTCGGCCAGCAGTTTCCGGTAGAGGTCGGCGGGAAGCACCGGCGGGCAGATGTGCTCTGCCATGCCGTCGGTATACTTGGCCTCGAAGTCGTAGAACTCATTCTTCGACACGATCTCGATGGCCCCCATGGCCCGGTCGTCGAGGATCCCCACCTGGATCTCCCGCCCCTTGACGAACTGCTCCACCAATATCTCCCGGTCGTAGCGGAAGGCTGTTTCCAGAGCGGCGGGGAGCTCCTCCGCCTTTTTCACGATGCTCACTCCCACCGACGACCCCTCCTGGGAAGGCTTAGCCACCACGGGAAAACCGAAACCGGCCGCGGCAGGGTCAAACGATTCACCTCTCACGAGCACCCGATGGGGGGTTATCGTGAGGCCGGAGGCGGCAAAGGCCTGCTTGGCGAAAATCTTGTTCATGGCCAGGGCGCTTGCCAGCACCCCCGAACCCGTATAGGGGATTCCCATGAGTTCCAGAACACCTTGGACCGCCCCGTCCTCACCATAGCGGCCATGGAGGCAGATGAAGGCCACGTCGATCCACTCCCGAACGAGCATCTGCGGCAGATCGCGGTCCACGTCGATGGCAATGGCGTCATATCCCCGGGCCAGGAGCGCCTTGTGCACCGCGGCCCCGCTGGAGAGGGAAATCTCACGCTCGGCCGAGAGTCCACCCATGAGTACACCGATCTTCTTGGTTTTCAGTTCGTCGCTGGTCATCGTCTTCCCGCCCCGACGCTCCTTGGAAGCGCTTCTTTAATCACTCTTCACCGACAATCCGCACCTCTTCTTCAAGAGCTATGCCGGTTATTTGTCTTACCTCGTCTTTGATCCGGGCTGCCAGGGCCAGAAAATCGGCAGCCGTCGCATCTCCCCGATTTACCAGGAAGTTGGCGTGGGACTCCGACACCTGGGCGCCCCCAACCCGCTCTCCCCGAAGCCCTGCGCCGTCGATGAGGCGCCAGGCCGCTGCCCCCTCGGGGTTCTTGAAGAAGGACCCGGCGTTGGGAAAGCCGATTTTTTGACTCGTGGCCCGGTGTTCCAGGTAACCGGCGATCCGTGCGCCGATCTGGTCGGGATCGGCCGGTTCGAGGCGAAAGGTGGCCCCGACAATGATCTCGCCGGGCGCAAGCCTCAGGAACCGGTAGCCGTAATCGAGACCGTCGCGGCCGGATTGCAGCACCTTCCCGTCCCGGATGGTGACGAGCTCCTCCACATGGTCGAGAACCGCTTCGCCGTGGGCGCCGGCGTTCATGGCCAGGGCTCCGCCGACCGTGCCGGGGATGCCGCAGAGGAACTCGAGGCCGCCAAGCCCGCCGTCTCGCATAAATTGCACGAGCCGCCGGTTGGTCACCCCGGCCCCTACCCGAACCTTTCCCCCACCGAGTTGTTCCATCTCCTCGAAGCACGCGAGGGAAATGATTGCTCCCCGGATGCCACCGTCCCGCACCAGGAGGTTGTACCCCCCGCCGACCACCAGGAACGGGGTTCCGGTCTCGGCCAGGAGCACCAGGAGTGCCGCGAGATCATCCCGGTCGGCCGGGGTGACGAAAAAGTCGGCCGGCCCTCCCACCTTCAGCGACGTGTGGCGCGCCATGGGCTCGCCCCGAAGAATTTTCCCCCTCACCCGCGCGCGGAGAGCGGCAAAGAATTCATCATTCAAAGAACTATCCCTCGGATGCTCCCAGCTTCCGGAGCAGGGCCTCCCCGGCCTGCCAGATGTTGCCGGCGCCAAGGGTAAGGACGATATCGCCGGGCCGCACGACCTGCAGCAGGTGATCGGGCAGGGCCTCCCGGTCGGCGACGTACGTCACGTCGCGCTGGCCGTGCTTGCGGATTTCTTCTGCCAGCCGCTCCGCGGTGACCCCCTCGATGGGAGCCTCCCCGGCCGAGTAGATGTCGGTGAGCACCAGCACGTCTGCGTCGTAGAAGCAGGTGACGAATTCGGCAAAGAGCTCCTTCGTCCGGCTGAACCGGTGGGGCTGGAAGGCCACCACGAGCCGACGCTCGGGCCAGCCGCTCTTGCCGGCGGCCAGGGTTGCCCTGATCTCGGCCGGATGGTGACCGTAGTCGTCCACCACGGTGATGTCGTTCACCTCTCCCTTGACCTGGAAGCGCCGCCCCACGCCGCCGAACGTGGCAAACCCTTCCTGAATCTGGGCGAAGGGGACGTCAAGCTCCATGGCCACGGCGATGCACGCGAGGGCGTTCAGCACGTTGTGGGCACCGGGCATCGCGAACGAAACCTCACCCATCCGGTACCCCTTGTAGTGGGCGACAAAGGAGGTGGTTCCCCCTTCGAGACGGATGTGGGTGGCCCGGATGTCAGCCTGGGATGAAAGACCATAGGTGACAAACCGTTTCTTCACCCGGGGAAGCACCTCAGCGATGTTGCGGTCTTCGAGACAGAGGACCGCCAAGCCATAGAAGGGAATTTTGTTGATGAAGTCGACGAAGGTATCCTTGATTTGCTCGATCCCGCCGGTGTAAAAGTCCAGGTGGTCGGCGTCGATGTTTGTCACCACGGCGATGGTGGGGGAAAGCTTCAGGAAGGAGCCGTCGGACTCGTCGGCCTCGGCCACCAGGAACTTCCCTTGGCCGAGCTTGGCGTTGGTGCCAAGGGTGTTGAGCTTGCCGCCGATGACGATGGTCGGATCGATGCCGCCGTGGGTGAGGACCGTGGCCACCATGGAGGTGGTGGTGGTCTTGCCGTGGGTGCCAGCGATGGCGATGCCGTACTTCATCCGCATCAGTTCGGCCAGCATCTCGGCCCGGGGGATCACCGGAATCATCCGCCGCCGCGCCTCGGCAACCTCGGGGTTGTCTTCATGGACCGCCGTGGAGGTCACCACCACGTCGACGGCGGAGATGTTCTCCCGGGCGTGGCCGAAATGGATCTCCCCCCCAAGGGATGCGAGCCGGTCGGTGGTGTCGGACTGCTTCAGGTCGGAGCCGGACACCGTGTACCCAAGATTCAGGAGCACCTCGGCGATGCCGCTCATGCCGATGCCACCAATGCCGACAAAATGGATTTTTTCGATTTTTCCGTACATGGTTCCTTCTTTTTCGTGTAGGGGTGGGGTTTCCCCGCCCCTACGGTTTCGTTGTTGCCATCATCTCGTCGACAATCACCTGCGCCGCATCCAGCCGCGCGAGCCCTTGGGCCGCTTCACCGACGGCTCTGAGCCGCGCCGGGTCGTCCATGAGTTCCCGGATGGTCTTCGCCAGCACCTCGCCGGAGAGTTCCTGCTCAATGACCAGGAACCCGGCCCCGTGTTTGAGGAGAGCCTCGGCGTTGCGTCGCTGGTGGTCATCCACGGCGTGGGGGTACGGGATAAAGACGCACGGCTTGCCGCAGGCGGTTATCTCCGCGATGGTGGTGGCTCCGGCCCGGCAGACGACCAGGTCGGCCCAGCGGTAGGCATCGGCCATGGAATCGATGAATGCAACCGCCTCGGCTGCGAATCCCTGCTCTTCGTAGGCGGCAGTCACGTCCTCCAGGTCGTTCTCTCCGGTCTGGTGGGTGATCCTGAGCCTCCCCTTCACGTCTGTCAGGTACGGGAGCGCCTCGCCCATGGTGATGTTGATCCGGTGGGCGCCGGCACTACCTCCGAAGACGAGAAGACGGAAGGCTTCGTCACTCCGTTCCACCTGCGGAGCCAGGGCGACCTGCTCCAGAATCTGGCGACGGAGGGGGTTCCCGGTCAGCAGCGTCCGCTCTTCGGGAAAAAACTTCCGCGACTCCTCCAGGGAGATGAAGACCCGTTCGGCAACCGTGGCGAGCATCTTGTTAGTGAAGCCGGGGATTGCATTCTGCTCGTGGATGAACCGGCGGATCTGCATCCCCCGGGCGGCCAGAAGCGCCGGGGCCGAGGCGTAGCCCCCCACCCCGAGAACCAGGTCGGGCTTGAACTCTTTCAGGATCTTGCGGGACTGGGCGTAGCCGTAAAGGAACTTGGCGAGCCCCTTGGCCCGGGCCACACTCCCCTTTCCGCGGATACCGGCGGCGGTGATGCACTCGAGCCGGTAGCCCAGTTTGGGCAGCACCCGCGCCTCGATCCCCTTCCAGGTCCCCACGAAGAGCACCTCGTTCCCTTTCTTGCGGGCGAGGAACTCCTCCGCCACCGCAATACCGGGGAAAAGATGCCCGCCAGTTCCGCCACCTGCGATCAGAAGCCTCATGGCGTCCCCTTCATCCTGGTTGACACGTTGAGGAGAATCCCCACCGCAAAGAGGGTTACAATAAGGGAGCTGCCTCCGTAACTGATGAACGGAAGCGCCAGCCCCTTGGTCGGCAGAAGCCCCGTAACAACCCCCATGTTGACGAAGGCCTGGATACCGAGCAGCGTGACAATCCCGAAGGCAAGGAAGCGACCGAAGGGATCCTGGGACATGAGGGCGACCCGCACCCCCCGGAGCACGAGCATCAGGAACATGGCCGCGATAACGAGCACACCGATGAGTCCCAGTTCCTCCCCCACCACCGACAGGATGAAATCGGTATGGGCCTCAGGGAGATAAAACATCTTCTGCTTCCCTTCGCCGAGCCCCTGGCCGATGACGCCGCCATTGCCGAAGGCAAGCCACGACTGGATGATCTGGAAGCCCGTGTTCGTGGGGTCCTCCCAGGGGTTCAGGTAGGCCAGGATGCGGCGGCGCCGGTAGTCCACGTTCATGACGAGAAAGTAGAGGAACGGCAATGCCAGCACCACCATCCCGAGAATATAGCGGGGGCGGGTGCCGGCGGCAAAGAGCATCAGGATGGCCACCCCCCCCATGGTGAGGGCCGCCCCCAGGTCGTGCTGCTTGAGGAGAATCGCCAGGAGCACCGCAAGGAGCACCATGTAGGGGGCGAAGCCGGTGGAGAAGAACTTCACTTTCTCCTGCTTCTTGTCGAGGGAGTAGGCCATGTACATGATCAGCGCGATCTTGGCCAGCTCCGACGGCTGAAAATTGAAGCCGGGGAACCTGATCCAGCGGGAGGCCCCCTTGGCGGTGCCGCCGATACCCGGAATGAACACGAGAAGGAGCAGCACCAGGCAGCCGAGCAGAATCGGGACCGCGTATTCGCGCCACTGGCGGTAGTCGATCCGCATGGCGAGCACCATGACCCCGAAGCCCAAAACCGCGTAGATACCTTGGCGCTTCAGGAAGTAGAACCCGTCGTGGAACTTCTTGGTGGCCATGACCGACGAGGCCGAGTAGACCATCACCACCCCAAAGCAGGTGAGGGCCACCGCCATCAGGAGGATGACCAGGTCGTAGCGCTCGATCTCTTTCAGGTTCAGGTTGCAGTTCAGTTTCACGGGTTCTCTCCCGTGCCGAGGGCGTTTACTGCCGCGCGGAAGCGCTGGGCCCGCTCCTCGTAGTCGCGGAACATGTCGAAGCTGGAACAGGCCGGCGAGAAAAGGACCACCCCCCCCGGCTCCGTGAGGCTCGCGGCAAGCTCAACCGCCTCCTCAAGGGTCGCGGCCATGCGGGTGTCGGTGAGGCTCCCCAGCTCCCGGGCCATCCGTTCCCGGGCCTCGCCGATGAGCACCATGTGCCGCACCCGCTCCTTCACCAGCGGGGCAAGGGGTCCGTAGGAGCCCCCCTTGTCCTTCCCCCCAGCGATAAGGGTGATGGTGTCGAAGCTGGCCAGGGCCTTCTCCACGCTCCCCACGTTGGTGGCCTTGCTGTCCTCATAGTAACGGACGCCGGCCAGCTCCCGCACCAGTTCCATCCGGTGGGGAAGACCGGCAAATGCTTCGACGGCCGCAAGGGCCCGTTTCGCGTCACACCCCAAGAGGAGCGTCGATGCCAGGGAGGCCATGGTATTTTCGATGTTGTGAACCCCGGTGATCCGGAACCGGGCGGTGGGGAAACGCTCCTCGCGCCCCCGGTGGCGGAAGGTGATGACGCCGTCCCGGTGGAAGATACCCTCGGCAAGCTCCTGCCGCTGGCTCATGGGGAAGACCGTGGCGGCAATCCGCCCGGCAATGGCGGCCACGATGGGATCATCCAAGTTCAGCACGGCGAAGTCCGACGCATCCTGGTTCTCGAATATCCGCACCTTGGCGTCGATGTACTCCTGGAACGTGGCGTAGCGGTCCAGGTGGTCCTCGGTGATATTGAGGAGCACCGCAACCCGGGGGCGGAAGGAGCTGATCCATTCCAGCTGGAAGGAGCTGATCTCCACCACCACCCGCTCCACCGGCTCCCCCCCCTCGACCAGCTCGACGAGGGGATTGCCGATGTTCCCCCCCACGAAGGTCCGGTAACCGCAGGCGGAGAAAATCTCGCCGGTCAGGGTCGTGGTGGTGGTCTTGCCGTTGGTGCCGGTGATGGCCACCATGGGCGCGGCGACAAACCGGGACGCCAGCTCGATCTCGGTGATAACCTCGCGTCCGGCCTTGCGGGACGCCTGGAGATAGGGACTCTCCTGGGGCACACCGGGGCTCACCACCACCATATCGGCGGCGGCGAAGTCGGCCTCGTCGTGGCGCCCCAGTACGTACTGCACGGGAAGCCCTGCCAGCTCCCCGAGAGGCCCAGCTAGGGCGGTTTCATCGCGGAGATCGGTCACGGTAACCCGCGCCCCGTTTCGCACCAGGAAGCGGGCTACTGCTACACCAGTGCGGGCGAGACCGACGACGAGTATGTTCTTTCCCGTGATTTCCATGCTATCTCAGTTTGAGGGTCGAGATCGCCACCAGCGCCAGGATGATGGTGATGATCCAGAACCGGACGATGATCTTCGGCTCCGCCACCCCCTTGAGCTCAAAGTGGTGGTGGATGGGGGCCATGCGGAAGATCCGCTTGCCCCGGTACTTGTAGGACCCAACCTGAAAGATGACCGACAGGGCCTCGATGACGAAAACCCCCCCGACGATGACGAGGAGGATCTCCTGCTTGGTGATGACCGCCAGGGTGCCGAGCCCGCCCCCCAGGGAGAGGGAGCCCACGTCACCCATGAAGACCTCGGCAGGGTAGGCGTTGTACCAGAGGAACCCTATTCCCGCTCCCACCATGGCCCCGCAAAGGACCGCCAGCTCGCCGGCGCCGGGCACGTAGGGGGTCTGCAAATAGCTGGACAGTTTAGCATTGCCGGCTATGTAAGTAAACAGCAGATAGGTTCCGGCGTTGATGGCCACGGGACCGATGGCCAGGCCGTCGAGACCGTCGGTCAGGTTCACGGCATTGCTTGCCCCGACGATGACTACCATGGCAAAGGGGATATAGAACCACGAGAGGTCGGGGTGGAGCCGCTTGAAGAAGGGGAAGGAGAGTTCAGTGGATATATTCACCACAAAGACCAGGAAACAGACCGCCATGCCGGCGATCAGGAACTGGCAAGCCATCTTCTGCCGGGGGGAGAGTCCCTTGGGGTTTTTCTCCACGACCTTCTTGTAGTCGTCGGTGAAACCGATGAGCCCGTAACCCACGATGACAAAGAGGGTGGTCCAGACGTACCGGTTGGTAAGGTCCGCCCACAGGAGCGTCGGGATCACGATGGATGCCAGGATGAGGATTCCCCCCATGGTGGGGGTCCCCGACTTTTTCAGATGGGATTCGGGTCCGTCGGTGCGGATCACCTGCCGTGCCTGGAGGGCCTCCAGCTTCCGGATGACCCAGGGGCCGAGTATGAACGAAACGACCAGGGCCGTGATGACGGCATAGATGGTCCTGAACGTCAGATACTTGAAGACGTTGAAGATCCTGAAATCGCTCGCCAGTGGATAGAGGAGATGGTAGAGCATTAGGTCTTGGCCCCCTTCCCGAAGGACGCGGCAAAGACTTCACGTATCTTTTCCGCGACCCGATCCATGGCCAATCCCCGGGAACCTTTCACGAGAATGAAGTCGCCTGCGGCGGCAGCCCTCCGCAGGTCCGCCACGATTGCATCGTGGCTCGTCGCAACCGTAACCGCCTCTTCAGGAAGCCCCCCTTCGAGGGCTCCGGCGGCAACGATACCGGCCATCGCTCCCATCACGTAGAGACGGTCGATACAGGTGGCTGCCAGAAGTCCCAGCTGACGGTGGGCCTCTTCGGCACCGTCACCCAGTTCGAGCATGTCGCCAAGAATCGCCACGGCCCGCCGCCCCTCGCGGATCTCACGAAGAGTAGTAAGGGCCGCCGCCATGGAGGCAGGGTTGGCGTTGTAGCTGTCGTCAATGAGGATGATCTCCCCCACCTCCTCCAGATTGAACCGCCTGGTGTAGGGGGCAAATGCACCGAGCCCCTTGGCTATCGCTTCGGGCGTCACGCCGAGGACATGGGCCGCTGCAGCGGCTGCAAGGGCGTTGGAGATGTTGTGCCGGCCGAAAGCCCGCAGGCGGACCGAAACGGCGCCGGTCGGCAAGCAGAGTTGGAACTGCTGCCCGAGGCGACCGAGGTTCTCAACCGCTTCGGCCGTGACATCGGCATTCCAGAGACCGAAGGAAAACCGCTTGACCCCCTCGGGGGTTGGACACCGGGCGATGAGCGGGTCATCGGCATTGAATACGGCGCACCCTTCCGCAGGCAACCGCAGGAAAAGCTCCCCCTTGGCTTTCGCCACCCCCTCGACGCTTCCAAGGGTCTCCAGGTGTGCCGGGAAGGCGTTGGTGATTATACCCACGTCCGGCCGGGCGATCTCGGCCAGACGGTCTATTTCGCCAAAGGCACTCATCCCCATTTCAAGAACTGCCCAGCGGTGCGACGCATTGAGGCGGAATAGCATCCGGGGGAGGCCGATCAGGTTATTGAGGTTTCCCTCGGTCTTGAGCCCCTCGCCGGTCTGTTCCAGAATGGCGGCAAGCATCTCCTTGGTGGTAGTCTTGCCGTTGCTTCCGGTTACGGCAACCACAGGGATGCTGAATCGCCGCCGATGGAAGGCAGCCAGGTCGCCAAGGGCCTGGAGTGAATCATCAACGGCGATGCCGGTGACACCGGCGGGGAGTTCATGTCCCTCTAGCCACCGGCGCTCGGTAAGCACAATCCCCACGCCGCGGCCACAGGCTGCAGCGAGATAATCGTGTCCGTCGAACCGCTCGCCCCTCAACGGCACGAAGAGTTCATCCGGCAGGACCGTCCGGGAATCGGTGGACACACCGCTCACCCCTGCCGCGCTCCCCCCTCCGGTGAGGGTGCCGCCGGTTGCTTCGAGTATGTCTGTGAGAGCAAATAGCACGTTTATCCCCGACCCTCGGGTAACTCTTGCCGGAAGGCATTGGCTGCCTCTTCCCGGTCGTCGAAATGATGTTTCACTGAACCAATTATCTGGTAGTCCTCATGCCCCTTGCCGGCCAGGAGCACGATATCGCCCGATTTTGCCACACGGGCGGCCAGCCTGATTGCTTCGCGTCTCGATTCCACGGCAGTGAATCCCTTGGCCTCGAAGCCGGTCGAGAGTTCGACCGGCCCATACTCCCTGAGCCCAAGTGGACGGATGCCGCCGAGAATTTCGACGATGATCGCCCCGGCATCTTCAGTGCGCGGGTTGTCAGAGGTGACGATCGCGAGATCGCTGAAACGGCCGGCGATCTCTCCCATGACCGGCCGCTTTCCCCGGTCCCGGTCGCCGCCGCAGCCAAAGACGGTGATGATACGCCCCGTGGCGATCTCTGCAACAGTCCTGAGAACATTCTCCAGGGCATCGCCGGTGTGGGCGTAATCGACCAGCACCGTCACCCCTCGGTCATTCTCCACCCGCTCCAGTCGCCCCGGCACCCGAACGTCACCCTCAATCCCGTCACGGATCGCTTCCAGGGGGAGGCCCAGGGCCACTCCGGCCGCCACGGCTGCAAGGATGTTGTAGAGGTTAAACCGCCCCAGGAGCCGCGAGCGGAACGATGTCGTCCCAAGGGGTGTAACGAGGGAGCCGGCAATGCCATTGACCGAAAAGACAACCTCCTCGGCCCGGACCAGGGAAGAGGAAGACAGTCCGTAGCTCAGTACGGGTGCGGCTGAACTGCCCGCAAGGCGGACACCGTACGGGTCGTCCACATTGATGGCCGCAGTCCGCCGGGGCTTGGTGTCGTCCGCCGCAAGGAGTTCCGTAAAGAGCCGCGCCTTGCTCCCGAAGTACGACTCCATGTTCAGGTGATAGTCCAGGTGGTCACGGGTGAGGTTGGTGAAAATGCCGACGTCGAAGCGGCACCCGTCAACCCGACGCTGCTCCAGGGCATGGGAGGAGACCTCCATCACCACGCCCTGCGCCCCTTGGTCAACCAGCTCGCGGAGGATCCGCTGCAGGTCCACCGACTCGGGGGTTGTGTGGGGAGCAGGGATATTCTGATCGCCGAAGCGGTAGCTGATGGTCCCGAGAACCGCCGCAGAAATGCCGGCTTGGGCCATGATCGCCTCTACGAGGTAGGTTGTGGTGGTCTTGCCGTTGGTGCCGGTAATGCCGATCACGGGAATGCCGTCGGTGGGGTTGCCGTAGAAGGCAGCGGCCGCGCGGGACATGGCGAGACGCGCGTCGTCGACCTTCAACCAGGCCATTCCCTCGGGGACCCGCGACGGATCTTCGACCACCACGGCAACCGCACCTCGGTCACGAGCGTCGGCGATGAAATCATGGCCGTCGGTTGCCACTCCCCTTAACGCGAAAAAGAGACCACCGGGCCGCACCTGCCGTGAATCACAGCTAAGTCCCTCGATCTCCCGCGCCAGAGCTCCCCCCGTTCCGGAGGGACTAACGACCCGTGCCAGATCTTCCAGTCTCATGATTCCTCGCCGTTGAGAATAATGGTGGCCGCTTCCGTTCTCATCTCCTGCCCCTCTTCGTTCACGCCGACGGCGCGAACTTCACCCACACCTGGTCGTTGGGCCTGATCCGGTGCCCGGGAAGGGGGCTCTGCTCAACGGCCCGTCCGCTTCCGTGGAGTCGCACGTTGAGTCCCTGCTCTTCCATCACCTTTAACGTCTGTCGCATACTCATCCCCCGAAAGTTCGGCATCGTATTCCCCTCGCCCTCCTCAACGATGACCCCCTCCGCTGCCGGACTATCCTCCTCTACTACCAGACCTGCCTGAACCCCAACAGTCTTCGGCTTGCTTCGAACGACCGTGTCAGGCGGAACTTTCAGGTAGCAGAGCCCCTGCAGCGCAATGGCGCTGAATGCCGGGGCGGCTACCACGCCGCCGTAGGAGCTCGTCTTTGGCTCGTCAATCATCACGAGAATGGTGAGTCGGGGCCTGTCGGCCGGAACAAAGCCGATAAAAGATGCGGTCCGCTTAGTGGCTGAGTACCCCTTCGTAACCGGGTCAACCTTCTGGGCAGTGCCGGTCTTCCCCGCGACCCTATATCCCTCCACTGAGGCATTGATTCCGGTACCACCCTCGGCGGCAACTCCCTCCATCATGCGGGCCACGGCCTTTGCCGTCTCGGGGGACACGACCCGCCGCCGGGCCTGGGGCTCAAAGGACTTCACAACATTTCCTTCGTTGTCGGTGACCCTCTCCACCAGATAAGGCTTCATGAGCACGCCGCCATTGGCAATGGCCGAGAAGGCGGCGGCAAGCTGAATTGAAGACGCCGTCACCCCCTGACCGAACGATATGGTGGCGAGATCAATGCCGTACCACTGACTCCACTGGCGCAGCATTCCGGACGTCTCCCCCGGCAGGTCAATGCCACTCTTCTCGCCAATCCCGAAATTGCTCAGATACGTGTAGAGACGGGACGGACCGAGCCTGCTCCCGATCTTTGCGACCCCGATGTTGCTCGAATACTTGAGTATCTCGGGAATGCTGAGCCGGCCGTACTTGTGGGTATCGTGAATAGTCCGGCCACCGATGGCATAACTTCCCCCTTCACAGTTGATGCTGTCGCCAGGGCGGATCACCTTCTCTTCGAGCGCCGCGGCAATCAGCAGCGTCTTGAATGTGGAGCCGGGCTCGTAGCTGTCGGCAACGGCACGGTTGCGCCAAACCGGCGGGGCATAGGATGCATGGGCGTTCAGGTTGAAGGTCGGGTAATTGGCCATGGCAAGAACCCTGCCGGTCTGGGGATCCATAACGATAGCGGTCCCGGCCCTGGCTCCACTCCCTTCCACTGCCTTGGCCAGTTCCTTCTCGGCGATATACTGGAGGTTCTTGTCGAGGGTAAGGGTAACGTTGTGCCCCATGGCGCCGTTCTGGATTACCGTCCCCTTGAGGGCCACGTTGCGCCCCAAGGCGTCTCGCTCCGTCACCAGGTAGCCGTCTCCACCCAGAATGGTGGAATCGTACCGGCGTTCGACCCCTTCGAGCCCTTCAGGGTCGAGCCCGGTGAATCCGATAACATGGGCAGCCACCTCCGAATTGGGATAATAGCGCTTCGTTTCCTTGACGAAGCCGATCCCCTCGATATCCAGGTCATGAATCCGCTTCACCACGTCAGGGGTGAGCCGTCGCTGGAGCCAGACGAAATTCCTGTTCCCCTGAAGCTTCTTGAATATGGTCCCCTTCGGCATCCCGAGGACCGGCGCCAACCGCGCCGCTGCGCTGTTCAGATCGGCAATTGACTTGGGCTCGGCGTAGCATGAGTCCATCTCCACCGACACCGCCAAGGCGGCACCGTTCGCGTCGTAAATGGACCCACGGGCCGGTGTCAAGGGGACAATCTTCTGGTGCTGCCGATCGGCAAGTTTGAGAAGATAGTCGCGCTTGATCACCTGGAGATAGAAGGCGCGACTGGCCGTCAATGCAAAGAGGAGAACGAAGAACCCCCCGATGAAGCGGATACGGAGAGTTATCCATTTCTCCGCGTCGTACCTCATTTCACCACTACCACCTGTTGGTCGGTGGGGAGTGCCATGCCGAGTTCTCCCTTGGCAACGGCTTCGATGCGGGCCGGCGTCTTCAGGGATGCAACCTCAAGACGGAGCCGGTTCTGTTCTTCCTGGGACTCCTTGAGGAGCCGACTGGCCTCGGCAATCTCCAGGTTCAGATCGATCACCCGCACCCGTGACCAGACATGGAAGACCGACACGACGGTCAACAGGACCATGACCGCCAGAATGTACGGGAAAAGCTCTCCCCGCTGGGCGTACACTTCCTCAAGCTTTTTCGGTGCCGCCACCTTGCTGAAATCGGTTCTTGCCTGTGCCATAACCCCTCCACCTTACTTACAGCTTCTCAACCGCCCGCACCTTGGCGCTACGGGCCCTCGAATTCTCCGCAATTTCATCCGCTCCTGCCATAACCGGCTTGCCGGTAAGTACCCGCGCTCGCGGTTTTCCACCGCAAACGCACCGGGGAAGCATCTTCGGACAGGTGCATCCCTGGGCGTAACGGCGAAAGACGTTCTTTACGATCCGGTCTTCAAGGGAGTGGAACGAGATAACCACCCCCCTCCCTCCCGTGGCCAGGAGCTCAATGCCGGCGGCAAGTCCCCGCTCCAGACTCCCGAGCTCGTCGTTCACTGCAATGCGGAGCGCCTGGAACGTCCGCGTGGCCGGATGGATCCGCTCTTCCCACGCGCCCCGGGGTATCGCCCCTTTTACGCAGTCAACGAGCTGAAGCGTACTCTCGATGGCGCCATGCTCTTCCCGCATCTTTACGATGAATGAGGCGATCCGCTTCGCCCACCGCTCTTCGCCGTACTCCCGAATGATCCGGGCGAGTTCGTCAGAGGAGAGTTCATTCACCAGATCCGCAGCCGTCGCGCCGGACTCCGGGTCCATCCGCATATCAAGGGGAGCATCGACCTGAAAGCTGAACCCCCGCTCCGCCGTATCGAGCTGGTGGGAGGAAACCCCAAGATCAAGGAGGAATCCGTCGATTGCGTCAACCCCAAGCTCAGCCAGCGATTCGGCCATGGTCGCATAGTTAGACCGGACAAACTTCACCCGGTTTCCGTAGGGAGCAAGCCGTTCGCGGGCCGCCGCCAGCGCCTCCGGATCCCGGTCAAAGCCAATTAGAATGCCATCGGGTGCGGAAGCCTCCAGGATCATCCGGCCATGGCCCGCACCGCCGAGAGTCCCATCCACATAGACTCCGCCGGCCCGGGGGGAAAGCAACGCAAGCACCTCGGCCGGCATCACCGACCGATGCCCGAACTCAGCCACTAGAGCCCCAACTCCGCGACAGCCTCGGAGTCCGAGGGGAACGCCTTCATGTCATGGGCGCGAACCTTCTCCCACTCCGCCTGGCTCCAGATCTCCACCTTCTTCATGGCCCCCACGAACAGGATCTCCCGCTCCAGGACGGCATTCTTGCGCAGATGGGGAGGAACGAGCACCCGTCCTAGCTTGTCTGCGGAACACTCGACCGCCGGCGCCACGATCGTACGCATGATACTGTTTCGCTGGGCCGAGGTGAGCCCCTTGCCATTCAGAAAGGTCTCCTCGAAGAGAAACCACTCCTGATAGGGGAAAATAAGAAGCCCGGAGCTGTAGCACCCACCTCCGAGATCAACGGGGACCGAGTTGGTAACGAAAAAACGCTCATCGCCAAAGCTCTCCACGAGCACATCCCGGAACCTGGCCGGCAGGCTCGTACGCCCCTTGGCGTCGATGGTTGTCTCGTAGATCCCCCGGAACATCCCCATTCACTCCTTGCCACATTTTTCCACAATTTACCACTTCGTGGCACAAATCATACCGGCCACCCCATGGGTTGTCAAGGCAAAACCTGTCTGGAAAGTGTGATTTTTCCTGTATATTTTTCAATATGTTATCGAACGGATACCGGCGTCACGCGAGACCGGCCGTCCCCACTCTACGCAACAATAAGGACATCGAAAATAGTGAGCAATTCTTGGATCTTGAACGGAAATAAAGGGCGAGGGAGAGTCAAGGTGGAAAAGAGTGGCAGGATGGAGGGACAACAAAAATAGAAGGGGGGCACCCGCCCCCCACTTCACTTATCTTTTTTCCGATCGAGGAGTGAAACCACCTTCCCTCCCTTGTCCTGCTCCTTCGCCTCCTCTGCAGGAGAGGGGGAAGGGGTTTGCAGAGGGGAAGGAGCAGTCGCCTCTTCCCGAGGAACCGGGGAGAGCACCTTCTCCATCCGGATGGGTGTCCCCCCCATGGTAAAGGGAGTCCCGTTGATCTGGGCCTCCTCGAGAATCCAGGTGTAGATCTCAAGGGGAACCGTCAGAACGAGGAGCTTCAACCGCCACCACCCGGCCTTCACGTCCGGCGTGACATCCTCGATCCGGGCGTAGAACCCGGGCTTGTTGTCGATATGGACCAGCACGAGATCATTGATTGTTGTCGCCATCGGTTCACCTTTCCAGAACGTGGTCGTATCCCAGGATCGCTATTCTTCGGTCGGCCCCGGCTCGCTCGCCAAAGAGCCTTTCCAAATTCTCGTAGAGTTTTCGGAGCTCCCGTTCGCGGCGATAGAACTCCTCAACCCGCTCCGACTCCCAAAGCCCCTCGACCCGTTCACAATTGAAGGTGATGCAGGTGAAGGGACGGAGGGACGGCTCCATTATGCAGCCGTGGCTATCAAGGTAGGGGCAGGCGTCGCGGTCGAAGCGCGGAACGAAAAGAGACTCCCCTTCCGCCAGAAAGACCAGAATGTCAGCCACGGTCACGTGATACTTTCCCCGCATGCAGCATTCGCCACCACAGGAGGCGCAAATGACCGTGCTTTCCCGGTCCTCGGCCAGACGGTGGAGCTCCCGCCTGGCCATCCTGATCGCCTGAGCTGCTTCGTCCACCTGGGCCAGAAGCGTTGGCGGCAGTGCGGCATAGTCGGCAGCGACGGCAGCGGTGGCGCGCTCCCAGCGTTCATAATCGTTCATTGTATTCTCATGAAAAAAATTGGCCGAAGCAGCCCATAAGCCGGGTTCTGTTCCCGCCTCGGGTTACCCCTCGACGGACGATGACCATTCCTCTGGGACCGCCGTTACCGACGGCCTCAAGCAGCCAACCCGGAAGCACGGACGGGCAGTCCTTGACGCTTCCCTATTCGGCCTTGCTCCTGGTGGGGTTTACCTGGCATCCGACGTCACCGCCGGATCCGGTGAGCTCTTACCTCACCCTTTCACCCTTACCCGCCGGAGCGGGCGGACTTCTCTCTGTGGCACTATCCCTGGGGTCGCCCCCGCTGGACGTTATCCAGCACCATGCCCTGTGGAGCCCGGACTTTCCTCCCCCCGCGAACGGAGAGCGGTCATCTGTTCTGCTTCGGCCAAACCTTGCGTTCTGCCAATCCTACTGAACGTCCTGGCGCACGAGCAGCATCCGCTGGCAGTGCGGACAGAGCACCAGGTCGTCGCCCCGGAAAAGACTGTTGTAAAGCTGCGGCGGGAGATTCATGTTGCAACCGGAGCAGCTCCCGGCCCGCGCCTCCACGATGGCAATCCCCTGACGCCGCTCGCGCAGGGCTTGGTAGCGCTTAATGAGCGAGGCTGGGATAGCCTTGGTCGTGGTCTCTTTGGCGGCAGCATCGGCGGCGAGCTCCCGGTCGATCCGCTCGAGCCCGTCCTGGACCTCTGCCTTGCGGGTGGCCATGTTCTCCTCCAGGGAGTTCAGGTCAGTTTCCCGGGCTGCGATGTCAGCGGCAAGCTCCTCGCTCTGGGCCGATTTCTGAAGGATCTGCTCCTCCAATTCCCCCTTGAGCTTGCGTGCGGCCGTGATCTCCTTCACCACCGCCTGGTACTCCTTCTGGGTCTTGATCTCCTTCTGGCGAACCTCGGAACGAGCGATGTTGTCGTCCTCGGTAATCAGATTCGCCTCAAGCCCCTGCTTCTCCTCTTCGAGAAGGGCCAGCTCGCTCCGCTTCGCGTCAACCGCAATCCGCGCCTCTTCCACCTGCCGGTCGAGCTCCGCCATCTGATCGAGCAGCGCCTGCCGCTCCCCCTGACGACCGTCAATCTTCAGGTCGAGCTCCTGCAGTTCCTCAAGCATGAACAGATTCTTGCGCACCCATCAACCTCCCCTGAACCTCTTTTGATACCTTCACGGCCGAACCGGAGCCGTCACCGCCACGTGAACGGATCCCGCCCCCCCCTGAAGGGAATTACCTCTGCTTCGAAGCGACGCAATGCGAGCTCCGACTCCATACGCGACGCAACACTGTCAACCATGATCACCTCGGTACCGAAGTGCCCCCCATCGATGAGGGCCACGCCGAGGGCCTCGGCATCGCGGGCCTCATGGTACTTCACGTCGCCCGTCACCAATACGTCTGCCCCCTGCCGCTGGGCGTCGTGCAGCAGCGACATGCCACTCCCCCCGCAGAGCGCAACCTTTCTGACCGGACGACCGCCATCACCCACGAACCGCACCCCGGCAAGACCCAGGCGCCCCTTGACCTCGTCAGCAAAGGCACTGACCGTCGTCTCCTCCGCCAGAACGCCGACCCTCCCGAGCCCCCGCTCCATCCCCCTGTTCAGCACCGGGAAGAGGTCGAAGGCGGGCTCTTCATAGGGATGGACCTTGATCAGGGCGGACACGGCAGCCGAGACGTCGCGCTTCTGCAGAAGCACCTCGATCCGCGACTCCTCCACGTATTCCCGCGTCCCCACCTGGCCGACGAACGGCTGTGCCCCGGCAAGTGGCCTGAAGGTGCCGGTGCCGGCGCACTGGAAGGAACAGTCGCTGTACGCACCGAGGACGCCGCTAACGCGGAAGAGGGCCTCCCTCACCTGCTCTTCGTGCCCCTTCGGCACGAAAACGGCGAGCTTCACCAACTCCTCTGCCGCCGTCACCCGCAATGGCCGGCACGCTCCGACGCCGAGCCGTTCCGCCAGGAGATCATTCATCCCTCCGGCGGCTATGTCGTAGTTGGTGTGGAGGGAGATGACCGCCAGATTGTGGCTTGCGGCTTTCAGGACAAGGCGTTCGGTGGGGTTTGCGGAGGAGATGCGCTTGAGGGGGCGAAAGATAAAGGGGTGGTGGGTGAGAAGGAGCTGACAGCGGTGGGCGATTGCCGCCTCGACCGTATCGGGGGTTCCATCGAGGGCCACCATGATCCGGGCAGCCTCCGAGAACGGATCCCCCACCATGAGCCCCACGTTGTCCCACTCCTCGGCAAGGGCCTGTGGAGCAATTTTATTAACAATTCCAACTATATCCGAAACTTTAGGCGTGATCATTGGCGATAAAAGAAAAAGAGTGCCACCCTTCGGGCCGCACTCTTTTTCGAAACAGTATGAATGGTCCTTGTGGACCGGTGCTTACGGGGCATCCCCAGCATCATCCTGACTAATTTCGGGTGGTGGGCCCACCAGGACTCGAACCTGGGACCGACCGGTTATGAGCCGGTTGCTCTAGCCAACTGAGCTATAGGCCCGAAAAATGAGATTTGATACTACGCAAAGGACCGCGAACTGTCAAGGCTTTTCGGCATCTCACCACCCGCGCGCTCAGTACAGATCGTACCGCAATAGCCGGCACTCCAGGGGGCCGTTATAGAGGACGATCCTGCGGGAGGCCTTGAGCCCCACTGACTTGGCCAGGTCAAGACCGCCGGTAAAGAGCCAGGCGGTGTAGCCGGCGCAGCGTTGCTTGAAGACGTCGCCGATTTGCCCGTAAAAGGGCTTCAACTGTTCCTCGTCCCCAAGGCGCCGGCCGTAGGGGGGATTCGTGAGAATGACTCCCGGAGGGGGAGGCGGTGCAAGGTCGCGCACATCACCCGCAGTGAAGGAGATGAACCGCTCGACGCCGGCCCGGCGGCTGTTGTTCCGGGCCACAACCAAGACATCCTCCAGACGGTCATAACCAACCAGGGGCGCGGCAAGGGTCGTCCGCTCCGCCTGTCGGGCCTCGTCAAGGAGACGCCGCCAGCGGGGGGCATCGAAGGCGGGCCAGCGCTGGAAGCCGAACCGCTCGCGGACAAGCCCCGGTGCCCGGTTCATGGCCATGAGGGCCGCCTCGATGAGGATCGTCCCGGAGCCGCAGAGGGGGTCGACCAGGGGCACCGTTCCGTCCCAGCCGGTCAGAAGCACCAGGGCTGCAGCCAATGTCTCCCGCAGGGGGGCCTCGCCAGCCTCGACCCGGTACCCCCGCCGATCCAGGCCGAAACCAGAACTGTCGAGGCTTACAGTACAGCGGTTTCGAGCCAGGTGGACGTTCACAAGAAGGTCGGGGTCCTTCGGATTCACGTTGGGGCGGCGGCCGAAACGGTCCCGGAGCGTATCGACGATGGCATCCTTGGTCTTCAGGGCCACGAAGCCCGAGTGGGTGAGGGCCGAATCGCGGAGCACGCATTCCACGGCCAGGGTCGTGTCGGGGGTGAGGTAGCGGTCCCAGGGGAGCGCCCGGACCCCGTCGTAGAGCCCCTGGGGGGAATCGCACGGGAATTCGGCCAGGGGGACGAGGATCCGGCTTGCGGTCCTCAGCCAGAGGTTCGCCCGGTAACAGGCACCGAGATCGCCGGTGAAGCGAACCCCGCCCTTCTCAACCGTCACTCCTTCGAGCCCCAGCCCAGTCATCTCGCGGGCAAGCACCTCCTCCACCCCCTTGGCAGTGGTGGCAAAAAAGGTCTGTCCCCCGAAAAAGGAACCAGCCGCCGCTTTTCTCCTGATGATCATGAAAGGGCATCCTCCGCAAGAACCGCGTCGATTGCCGCAACCCCCTCCCGGGCGCCGCAGGGTAGAGAGAGGTGGGGAGCCCTGATCTGGGCCTCCCGCGGATTGATCCGCACGGCCAGTGCACCGGGACGGGAGCCAATTTCCTCGGTGAGGTAGCGGATGGTCGGGATGGCGGTCCCGGCCCCCATCTCCACAACCACCAGCCGGCGTCCCCGGTTTTCGGTGAGAAACTCGTCGAAGACTCGCTGTTGTCGGGCCGAACGGTCGCTCACCCAGCCATAGTCGCCGAACATGAGGATGTTGGGACGGGCCACGTCTCCGCAGCGGATGCATCGAGGGATGCGCCCCGCTCTCATGGTCGCCTCGTCCACCGGGATGGTCTCACGGTTCTCCCAGATGGCCATGGTGCAAGGCTTGGCACACTGGAGGTGGTGAATGGAGCCGTGAACCTCCAGGATCCGATCCTCGACGAACCCGGCCTTCTGAAACTGGCCATCCACGTTGGAGGTGACGACGAAATAGTCGAGGCCGAACCGCTCGATCCACCCCCGGAGGATGCCAAACCCGGCATGGGGAACCGTGTTCCGGTAGAGATTGGTCCGATGGCCGTAGAACCCCCAGCCAAAAGCCGGGTCCCGCTCGAAGTGGTCGGGATTAGCGGCGCCGATGAAAGTGATGCCGAGCTTCTGGTAGGGGGGATACGCCTTCCAGAACCCCGCGTCGCCGCGGAAGTCGGGCAGCCCCGAGTCGACCCCCATGCCGGCTCCGGCGGTGACCACGATGGCTTCGGCTCGGCTCACCGCATTGGCGGCGACGCGAAACTTTTCCTGGAGTTCCATAGCGTCCTCCTCAGATGCCGACCCGCACGAGGGTCGGGTTGAGAAGCTTCACCACGTCACGGGGGTCGATCCCAACCAGGTACCCCCGCTTGCCGCCGTTGATGTAGATGCGCGGCAGGTCGAGAATCGTCTCCTCCAGGCAGACCGGCATCCGCCGACGGGTACCGAAGGGAGAGGTTCCGCCAACGAGATACCCCGTGTGCTTCTGGGCCGTGTCGGGAGTGCAGGGAGAAATGGTCTTCACGCCGAGCACCCGTGCCAGCTCCTTGGTGGAAACCTGCCGGTCGCCGTGCATCAGGACGGCGACCGGATTCTTCGCCTCGTCTTCCATGATGAGAGTCTTCACCACGGCGTGTTCGTCAACCCCCAGCTCCCGGGACGAAACCGCCGTGCCACCCTTCTCCTCATAGGCATAAAGGTGGTCGGAAAATGGAACCTGTGCGGCGCGCAATGCGCGTACCGCCGCCGTGACCGGCGCCTTGTTCTCCTTTGCCATACATCCTCTCAGAAGAAGTCCACCAACGCGAAAGCCGCGCCGGATGCCGACGCGGCTTTCATTACTGCAGCTCGCGGATGCTACTCCACGAAGCTCTTGAGCTTCTTGGCCCGGCTCGGGTGTCGGAGCTTGCGCAGGGCCTTGGCCTCGATCTGCCGGATCCGCTCCCGGGTGACCTCGAAATCCTGGCCTACCTCTTCCAGGGTGTGGTCACTCTTCTCGCCGATGCCGAAGCGCATCCGCAGCACCTTCTCCTCCCGGGGGGTGAGGGTGGAAAGAACCCGTGAGGTCTGTTCCGAGAGATTGGCCTTGATGACCGCCTCAAGGGGCGATACCACACCTTTGTCCTCGATGAAATCGCCCAGGTGCGAATCTTCCTCTTCGCCGATGGGGGTCTCGAGGGAAATGGGCTCCTTGGCGATCTTGAGAACCTTGCGGACCTTGTCCAAGGGGAGGTTCATCCGCTCGGCAATCTCCTCGGGCGACGGCTCGCGGCCGATCTCCTGCACCAGTTGGCGGCTGGTCCGGATAAGCTTGTTAATGGTCTCGATCATGTGAACCGGAATCCGGATGGTCCGGGCCTGGTCGGCAATGGCCCGGGTAATGGCCTGACGGATCCACCAGGTGGCATAGGTGGAAAACTTGTACCCCCGCTGGTACTCGAACTTGTCCACCGCCTTCATGAGGCCAATGTTCCCCTCCTGGATCAGGTCCAGAAACTGGAGGCCACGGTTGGTGTATTTCTTGGCGATGGAAACCACGAGCCGCAGGTTAGCTTCCACCAGCTCTGACTTGGCCAGCTTCGACTTGATCTCGCCGCGGTCGATGGCATGGAGGGCGTCGGCAAGCTCCTGGGCCTTGAAGCCCGATTCGTGCTCCACCTTCTTGAGCTTCTTCTCGGCGGACCGGATTTTCTTTTCGAGCTTCTGGGCCTCCTCGAGGTTTACCTTGAGCCCCTTGGCCTTTTCATCACCCGAAGCGACGACCTCCTTGAGGCGGTCTGCGCTCCCCCCGGCCTCGGCCTCGACCCCGGAGATTTCAGCCAGAATGGCTTCCACTCTGCCCGAAAGCTCCTTGAGACGCTGGGCGATCTTGGCGATGTGACGATCCTTGAGCCGTAGGGATTTGACAAGCTCGGCGAGTTTATCCCTGATCTCCTGCTGCTCGGAGCGGAGTTCGTCCCGCCGCTTCGCGGCGAGCTTTTCGGCATCAAGCTCCTCGGCGATAGCCTCCATCCTGACATCGAGATCGTGGATCTCGTCGATGAGGGAGAGGACGCGGTTTGTCTGGACGTCCTCCTCGTCCTCCTCCAGTTCCTCCTCCTCGACCTCCTTGCTGATCTCGGCGGCACTGATCTGGAACTTGCGAAGCTTATCGCCAAGAGCGATTATCTCTTTGACTGTGATGGGGGTCGTTAGGATAACCCGGGCGATGTCGCGCTCCCCCTCCTCGATCCGTTTGGCGATTTCCACTTCCCCCTCACGGGTAAGGAGAGACACGGAGCCCATCTCCCGCAGGTACATCCGGACCGGATCGCTGGTGCGCCCCAGGACGCCCGGCTCGTACTCCATCTCCTCCTGCTCCCCTTCAATCTCTTCTTCCTCTTCGAGGTCGAGCTTCATCTTGGGGATCTTGACCTTCTGGGACGAGTCGACGAGATCGATGTCCATCTCGCCAAACATGCTCATAACATCGTCAATCTGCTCCGTTGAGAAGTCGGGGGGCAGCATGTCGTTGACCTCGTCATAGGTAAGGAATCCCTTTTCCTTGCCGATGTCCACCAGCTGCTGCTTAACTTCGTCCGAACTTTTCTTGGCCATCAAATTCACCTCATTGCATGCTGTTCTATTAAGATAACTTCGATTTCCGGTTTCGCAAGGCATCAATCTCCGATAGAAGCTCCCGATAGCGGGGAACATCGGGATCAGTCGCCGACAGCTCGCGGGCCAACTCCTTCATACGTCCGAGGGATATCCGTTCAAGAGCCGTACGGCACTGATCGAAGGCCTTATGAGAATCAACGTCAGCCAGGTGCTCGTCGTTGACAAGAAACGCCGCGAGCCGTCCCCGCTCCTCCGGCCCCTCGACCAGATCGAGGATCTCTCCCCAGTCGATAGTCCTGCCATCGGCTGCCCTCTCAAGGATCGCCTCCGCGACGGGGAGCAGCAACGGGCCGAAAATGAGCCCGGGACCATGGGTTCTGACCCGTTCTGCCACCTCGGGATAACGTCCCATGAGCGAAAGGAGCATCTCTTCGGGGCTGGCGCCGCGCTGCCTGCGAGCCGGCGCGGAGGCCCCGAAATCCCGTGAAGATACAGGGGCCGCGGAACCGCCGATCTTCCGGGCGAGCGAGCGGACATCGATGCCGAGGACCCGGGCTATTTCCCGCACGTAGAGCTCCCGCTCAATGGTATTGGCAATCTTTGCCAGTCGCGGGGTAAGCTCGTCGATGACCTTCACCTTCCCCTCGACGGTACCGGTATCCTCGTCGCGCACCAGCTGACGGAAGAAATAATCCAGAACCGGCCGAGACTTGGCAAGGCGGGGGGGAAAAGCATCGGCCCCCTCCTTCCGGATGAAGCTGTCCGGGTCCTCCCCGGCGGTCAACTCTACCACGTGGGCAGGAAATCCGGCATCGAGACAGAGGTCCATGGCCCGCAGCGTGGCTTTTCTTCCGGCGCTGTCGGCGTCGAAAAGAGTATAGACTTGCCCCGCATACCGTCTCAGAAGCTTGATATGTCCCTCGGTCAACGCCGTGCCGCAGGTGGCAACAACGTTCCTGACCCCCGCCTGGTAGAGGGCCAGGTGGTCGAAATAACCTTCCACCACGATGGCGTTCCCCGTTTCCCGCATGGTTCCCTTGGCAAGGGAGACGCCGAAGAGGACATCGCTCTTGTGGTAGATGGGCGATTCGGGAGAATTGATGTATTTCGGCAGCGAGTCGTCGAGAACCCTGCCGCCGAACCCGATGGCCCGGCCGTGAATGTCGGTAATCGTAAACAGGAGCCGGTTCCGGAATGTATCATAGTAACCGCCCCCCTCCCGACGCCTCACCAGCCCCAGCTTCTCCGCCACATCCAGTGACACCGAGCGATGCTGGAGATGCCGGGTGAGGTAGTCCCAGCGATCCGGCGCAAAGCCCAGGCGATACGCCTCTGCCGTGGCCCGGTCCACGCCGCGCCCTTCCAGATAGCGCCGCGCAGTCCCCCCCTCCTCGCTCCGCTCAAGGGCATCGCGATAGAGCCCCACAGCCAGTTCCACGATCCCGTAAAGCTCTTCCCGTTCGTCCTGGCGCCGTTTTTCCGCCACGGAAACAGGGCGGTCCTCAATTTCTACACCCACCCGCTTGGCGAGAAACTTCACCGCTTCGGGGAACGAAAGCCCCTCCATCTTGGCGACGAACGTGATGGCGTTCCCCCCCACGCCGCAGCCGAAGCAGTGGAAGATTCCCCGGGCCGGATTCACGTTGAACGAGGGGGTCTTTTCGCCGTGGAAAGGACAGAGTCCCTGGTAGTTGGCCCCTGACTTGCGGAGGCTCACGTAGTCGGAAACCACCTCCAGAATCGACGCCCGCTCACGGACCTCCCTGATCTTATCGTCGGGGATCATTGACATCTTTAGTCCGTTTTTCCCCCACTGGTCGTTTCTCTGCGGCTTTTTTCCGCCAACCGGTCACAATCTCCTTGCCACAGCCACCGAGGACCTGGGCGGTTCCGGATGCGGCAATCTTCTTCCGCACCCCTGCAGGAACGGGAGGAAAGCCTGCCAGATAGAGAACAATGCTGAGGAGAAGCGCTCCCTGCATGAGCCCGAAAATAACTCCACCGACACGGTTGATGCCCCCAAGGAGGGCAATTTTCAGGATTACGGTGAGAAGGTGGCCGACGAGGAAGAAGAGGAGGCCTATCGCCAGGAGAATGCAGAGGAACGCTGCCACGGACGTCGCCATGGGGGGAAGGTGGATCAGTTTCCCCAGGACCGCGCCTGCGGGCTGGTAATAGGTAAAGGCTGCCCACCCCCCGATCACCAGCCCAAGGAGCGAGCAAACCTCGCGGACAAAACCCTTCATGAACCCTTTTGCCGCAAACCCCAGCAAAACGGCCCAGAGCAGTATATCGAGAAGGCTCATGCCGAACTCGTAACCCTGTCTAGGGGCAAAAGAAGAAGGGGCAATTCAGAGAATCGCCCCCATAACTCATCAATTGTATTGTACGGGCAGGAGAAAGGCTTAATGCTATACAAGCTTTTCCTTAACCACGGAACTGACCAGGGAACCGTCGGCCCTGCCGGTTACGTGGGGCATAATGGCTTTCATCACCTTCCCCATATCCTTCGGACCTTGGGCGCCACTGTCAGCGATTGCCTGGGCGACCAGTGCCTCTACTTCTTCACGACTAAGCTGCTGCGGCAGAAAGGTGAGGAGCACCGCAAGCTCCTTCTCTTCCTTCTCAACGAGGTCAGTCCTGCCGGCCTCGCCGAACATTCGGATTGACTCCCGGCGCTGCTTGACAAGAGTAGAGACAACTTCTATCACCTCATCATCAGCGAGTTCGTGCCGCGACTCGATTTCCCGATTCTTGACCGAGGAACGAATGAGACGGATAGCGGACAGCCTTATCTCATCACGGGCTTTCATGGCCCCCTTCATTTCCTCGCTCAGTCTATCACGCAACATCATAGTTCCCTGCTTAATCCATCATCTTGCGCTGCTTTTTCATGGCACGCTTGCGCGCGGCGATGGCCTTCTTCTTCTTCTTGATGCTCGGCTTCTCGTAATGCTCACGCTTGCGGACCTCGGAGAGGATCCCCGCCTTCTCGCACTGCTTTTTAAACTTCTTCAGTGCAAGCTCAAAAGGCTCAGCTTCTTTTACCTTGACACCCGGCATTCATATTCCCCTCCTTCCTCTATGTAAAATGGCCGCTAGGGCTTATAGAAGAACTATACGTGGGCCGGATATTTTTTACAGAACACGCATAATAACACCAGTCGCACCAGTGTCAACCATTTTTTCCGATTTTTCAGGCATTTTTCATTCCGTAGGCCTGGACGCCTTCTCGGCAATCCCGGAGGTGCCGAAGCGGCGCCGAAGTTCGGTATAGATCTCCTCGGGAGGGATATCATAGTAGCCAAGGAGCACCAGCGCATGGAAGAAGAGGTCGGCGGTCTCGTAAACGATCTCTTCCCGCTTCCCCCCCTTGCCGGCGATGACCACCTCGGTCGCCTCCTCGCCGAGCTTCTTGAGGATCTTGTCGATCCCCTTCTGGAGAAGCGATGCGGTGTAGGAGGAATCGGCGGAGGCGTTCTTGCGTTCCTGGATCACCTGATAGACGGCCTGCAATATATCGTCGCGTTCGCTCATAGCCGGACCGGGACCCCCCGCCCGCGGAGATACTCCTTGGCCTCGCCGATGGTGTACTCCTTGTAGTGAAAGATGGAGGCGGCGAGGCAGGCCGAAGCCCCCGCCTTCACGAAGCCATCATGGAGGTGTTCCAGGTTCCCCACCCCGCCGGAGGCGATGACCGGAATGGATACCGCATCGACGATGGCGCGGGTCAGCGGAATGTCGTAGCCGTCCTTGGTGCCGTCCCGGTCCATACTGGTGAGAAGGATCTCGCCGGCGCCGTATTCCTCCATCCGCCGGGCCCACTCCACAGCGTCGATGCCGGTGGGGTTGCGGCCGCCGTGGGTGTACACCTCCCAGCGGTCCTCGCCGGCCACCTGACGGGCGTCGATGGCCACCACCGTACACTGGGAGCCGAAGCGCTCCGCCGCCTCCCGCACGAACTCGGGGCGGTGGACCGCCGCCGTGTTGATGGAGACCTTGTCGGCCCCGGCGTTCAGGAGGTTGCGGATATCGTCCACGGTCCGGACCCCGCCGCCAACGGTGAGGGGCATGAAGACCCGCTCGGCGGTGCGGCGCACCACGTCGATGATGATGCTCCGCTCGTCGGAGGAAGCGGTGATGTCGAGAAAGGTGAGCTCGTCGGCTCCCTGACGGTCGTAGGCTTCCGCGATCTCCACCGGGTCGCCGGCGTCCCGCAGCTCCAGGAACTGGACCCCCTTGACGACCCGCCCCCCCTTCACGTCGAGGCAGGGGATGATCCGCTTGGTCAGCATCTCAGAACCCTCCCCGCTTCGTGAGCACAACGGCCTCGGCCAGGTTGATGGCGCCGGTGTAGACCGCCTTGCCGGTGATGGCGCCGGCGATGCCGCTGGCTTCGATGGCCATGAGGTTCTCGATGTCCTTCAGGGACGAAACGCCGCCAGAGGCGATGACCGGGATCGAGATCGCCTCGGCCAGGGCCCTGGTCGCCTCGATGTTGGGCCCCTGCATCATCCCGTCCCGGGCGATGTCGGTGTAGATGATGGCGGCGACGCCGTATCCCTCGAACCGCTTTGCCAGATCCACGGCCGTGACACCGGTCACCTCGGCCCACCCCTGGACCGCCACCATGCCGTTCTTGGCGTCGATGCCGACCACGATCCGCCCCGGGAAGAGACGGCAGGCCTCCTCCACCAGCTCCGGGTTCCGCTGGGCCGCGGTGCCGAGGATCACCCGGCCGATGCCGAGAGAGAGGTACGCCTCGATGGTTGGGATGTCGCGGATGCCGCCGCCGAGCTGGGTCGGGATGGCGATGGCCTTGACGATGGCCTCGATGGAGGCGCGGTTCTTCGGCTCGCCGGCAAAGGCGCCGTCCAGGTCCACGATGTGGAGGAGTTCCGCCCCCTGGCGCTCCCACTCCCGGGCCTGGTCAGCCGGGGTGTCGCAGAAGACGGTATCCTTGTCCATGAGCCCCTGTTCGAGGCGGACGCACTTTCCTTCCTTGAGGTCGATGGCTGGTATGACGATCACTTCATCTCTCCGAAGTTCTTGAGTATGGACAGCCCCACCGCCTGGGACTTCTCGGGGTGGAACTGGGTAGCGACGATATTGTCCTTCCAGACGGCGGCGCAGAACTCGACGCCGTAGGTGCAGGTAGCGGCGATCACGCTCTCGTCGTCGGGCATTTCATAGTACGAGTGGACGAAATAGACGTTGGCCCCGTCCTCCACCTCGGCGAAGGCAGGCGGACGGCGCCTGATGGAAAGCTGGTTCCACCCCATGTGGGGGACCTTGAGCTCTTCGCCCCCTTCGCTCATCCCCTCGGGGAAGCGGAGGACGTGGCCCGGGATGACGTTCAGCCCCTGGTAGAGGCCGAACTCCACGCTGTCGGTGAAGAGGAGTTGCATCCCGACGCAGATGCCGAGGAAGGGGCGCCCGTCCTGGATCACCTTCAGGATCGGCTCCACGAACCCCCCCTGCTCCAGGTTGCGCATGCAGTCACGGAAGGCCCCCACGCCGGGGAGAACGACTTTCTCCGCCTCCAGGACCACCTTCGGGTCTGCGGTTACCACCGCCTCGAAACCGACCTTCTCGAATCCCTTCTGGACCGAGCGGAGGTTCCCCATGCCGTAGTCGATGATTGCTATCTTTGTCATATCAGAGCTTGCCCTTTGTCGACATGACCCCTTCGATCCGGGGGTCCACCTGGGTCGCCTGGTCCATGGCCCGGGCGAAGGCCTTGAAGCAGGCCTCGACCATGTGGTGGACGTTGTCGCCGTACATGACGTTCACGTGGATGTTGGCGCCCAGGTTGTTGACCACCGCCTGGAAGAACTCCCGCACCAGTTCCACGTCGAACTCGCCGATCTTCACCTTGGGGAGGGCAACGTGGTAGACGAGGTAGGGGCGCCCCGAGATGTCCACCGCCACGCTGGCAAGGGTCTCGTCCATGGGGACCGTGGCCTGGCCGTAGCGCCGGATCCCCTTCTTGTCGCCGAGGGCCTCCTTGAACGCCTGGCCGAGGACAATGCCGATATCCTCCACCGTGTGGTGGAAGTCGATGTCGATGTCCCCCCTGGCGTCCACCTGGAGGTTGAAGAGGCCGTGGCGGGCGAAGAGGTCGAGCATGTGGTCGAGAAACGGCACCGAAGTGCAGATCTTCGCCTCACCCGTGCCGTCGATCTCCAGGGAGAGCTTGATCTGGGTTTCTTTGGTGACGCGTTCGATGGTGGCTTTCCGGGACATGGAACCCTCCTCGTGGGGATCGAAGTTAGCCAATCTCTTTCAGTGCGGCGAGGGTCTTCTCCATCTCCTCCCGCGTGCCGATGGAGATCCTCATCCCATGGGCCAGGAGCGGGTCGGAGAAGTGGCGGACCAGGATCCTGCGGGCGTAGAGCCCGTCGTAAACCCGCTTGCCGTTGCGGTCCGGCGGGGCGGCGAAGACGAAGTTCCCCTGGGAGGGGATCACTTCGTAGCCGAGCTTCTGGATTTCGGCGGAAAACCACTCCCGGGTCTCGCAGATCTTCCAGGTACATTCGCTGAAATACGCCTGGTCCCGCAGGGAGGCCACGCAGGCCGCCTGGGCGAGGCGGTCCAGGTTGTAGTGGTCGCGGATCTTGTCCAGGGCCGCGATCACCTCCGGGCGGGCAACGGCGAAACCGAGCCGCATCCCGGCCAGGGAGTAGCTCTTGGAGAGGGTCCGGGTCACCACCACATTTTCGTGCTTTTTCACCAGCTCCAGGGCGTTGCCGTCGGCAAAGTCGGCATAGGCCTCGTCCACCACGAGGACCCCGGCGCAGCGGGCCGTCAGCTCCTCGATGTAGGCGAGCGGGAAGGCGAAGCCGAGGGGGGAGTTGGGGGTGGTGAGGAAGAAGAGTTTCCCCTCGTAGCGGTCGGGGAAACCGGCGATCCGGAAATCGTCCGTGAGGCCGAAGGTCCGCACCCGGGCCCCCTGGATCTCGGCCAGGGTCGCGTAGTAGGAGTAGGAGGGGTGGACGTACCCGATCTCCTCCCCCTCACCGGCAAAGGCCCGGATCAGGTTATTGAGGACCTCATCGGAGCCGTTGGCCATGATGACCCACGTCGGGTCGAAGCCGTAGAGCTCCCCCACGGTCTCGCGCAGGACCTGGCTCGACGCGCTCGGGTAGGTGCGCAGGAGCGCGCCGTCGCCACCCAGTTCGGCCAGGATCGCCTGCACCACCTTCGGCGACGGCGGATAGGGGTTCTCGTTGGTGTTCAGCTTGATCCACGACGCCACGTCGGGGGGCTGGTAGCCGGGGACGTAGCCTGCCATGGCGGCGATGGTGGGACGAAAGGGAAGCATGGGAATTCCTGTCGTTGCTCGTTATTTCAGACGGATGCTCACCGACTTGCCGTGGGCCTCCAGCCCCTCCAGCTCGGCGATCCGGACAATGTCGTTGCCGAGGCGGTTCAGCCCCCCCTCGCTGAAGTAGACGATGGAGGACTTCTTCACGAAATCGTCCACCGACAGGGGGGAGAAGAAACGGGCCGTGCCCCCGGTGGGAAGGGTGTGGTTCGGACCGGCCAGATAGTCGCCGGCCGCCTCAGGGGTGAAGTGGCCGAGGAAGATGGCACCGGCGTTTTTGATCCGCGGCAGGATGTCGAAGGGGTTCGCCACGGCCAGTTCCAGGTGCTCGGGGGCGATCCGATTCGAGAAGGCGATGGCCTCGTCAAGGCTTCCGGCCACGATGACCGCGCCGTAGGTCTCCCACGATGTGCGGGCGATGGTCTCCCGGGAAAGCTCCGCCAGCTGCCGCTCCACCTCCGCCGCCACCCGCTCGCCGAAGCCGCGGTCGGTGGTAATGAGGATGGAGGAAGCGAGCTCGTCGTGCTCCGCCTGGGAGAGAAGGTCCGCGGCGATGTGGGCCGGGGTGCCGCTCCCGTCGTTGATGACGAGGATCTCGCTGGGGCCGGCGATCATGTCGATCCCCACCTGTCCAAAGACGAGCTTCTTGGCCGTGGCCACGTAGATGTTCCCCGGGCCGGTGATCTTGTCGACCTTGGGCACCGTAGCCGTCCCATAGGCCAGGGCCGCCACCGCCTGGGCGCCCCCCATCCGAAAAATCCTGTCGACCCCGGAGAGCCGCGCCGCCACGAGGACGTGGGGGTTGATCTCGCCGCCGGGGGTCGGTGCCACCATGACGATCTCGCCGACGCCCGCAACCCGGGCCGGGACCGCATTCATGATGACGCTGGACGGATAGCTTGCCTTGCCGCCGGGGACGTAGATCCCGACCCGCTCCAGCGGCGTCACCATCTGGCCCAGGAGAATGTCGGGCTCATCGGTGGAGAGCCAGGTCTCCTGTTTCTGCTTCTCGTGGAAGCGGGCCACCCTCTCCACCGCCAGTTTGAGCGCCGCGATCTCCTCGTCCTTCACCCGGGCAAAGGCATACTCGATCTCATCCTCGGTCACCTGGAGGGCGGCGCCGGAATCGGCCTCAAGCCGGTCGAAGCGGCGGGTATACTCCAGGAGCGCCTCGTCCCCCCGTGCGCGCACATCGGCGATGATGTCGAGGACCACCTGCTCCACCTCGCGGCCGGTCTCTTCACCCCGGGCGAGGATGGCGGCGAATTCCGTATCGAAGTTCGCGTCCCTGATGTCGAGGAATTTCATACGTGCTTCTCCAGCCCTTCGATGATCTCGGTGATCCGGGGGTGCCTGGTCTTCAGGCTCGCCCGGTTGACGATGAGGCGCGTGGTGATCTCGGCGATGGTCTCCACCTCCACGAGGCCGTTCTGGCGCAGGGTCTCGCCGGTGGAGACGAGGTCCACGATCCGCTCGGAAAGCCCCACCAGGGGGGCCAGTTCGATGGAGCCGTAGAGCTTGATGATCTCCACCTGCACCCCCTTCTTGGCGAAGTACTTCTCGGTCACATTGGGGTACTTGGTGGCGATCCTGATATTGCTCCAGCTGGAGGGGTCGTCGTCCCGGGCAAGCCCCACCGGCTCGGCCACCATCATCCGGCAGTAGCCGAACTTGAGATCCAGGGGCTCGTAGAGGTCCTTCTCCTGCTCCATGAGGGTGTCTTTGCCGACGATGCCGAGATCGGCGCAGCCGTACTCCACATAGGTGGGGACGTCGGTGGCGCGGACGATCATGTACCGCATCCGCTGCTCTGGGTTCTCGAAGATGAGCTTCCGGGTGTTGGAGAGGAGCTCGTCGCAGTTGATCCCGATCTTGCCGAAGAGGGCGACGGACTCCTCGAGTATCCGCCCTTTCGGGATAGCGATGGTGAGGAAGTCGCTCATGACTCTTTTACTCTCTGGATGTCGGCGCCGAGGCCGGCCAGCTTCTTCTCAATGGAATCGTACCCCCGGTCCAGGTGGTAGATGCGGGAGATCTCAGTGGTGTTGTCGGCGGCGAGCCCGGCGAGGATCAGCGATGCCGAAGCCCGGAGGTCCGTGGCCATGACCGGCGCACCGGAGAGCTTTTTCACCCCCTTCACCGTGGCGGTGTTCCCCTCGACGGTGATGTCGGCGCCGAAGCGCAGCAACTCCGAGACGTGCATGAAGCGGTTCTCGAAGATGTTCTCGCTGATGACGCTCGCCCCGTCGGCCACGCACATGAGCGCCATGAACTGGGCCTGCATGTCGGTGGGGAAACCGGGATAGGGGCGGGTCTTGATGTTGATGGCTTTGGGGCGCCGGGGTCCCTTCACCCGAACCACGTTGTCGCGGTTGATGATCTCCACGCCGGCGTCCTGGAGCTTGAAGACGAGGGCGTCCAGGTGCTCCAGCTTCATGTTGTGGATCCTGACGTCACCGCCGGTGATGGCCGCGGCCACCATGAAGGTGCCGGCCTCGATCCGGTCGGGCATGACGTCGTGGACCACCGGCGCCAGCTCCTTCACCCCGGTGATGCGGATGGTGTCGGTGCCGGCCCCTTCGATCTTCGCTCCCATCTTGTTGAGGATGTCACCCAGGTCGATGATCTCCGGCTCCCGGGCGGCGTTCTCCAGGATCGTCTCACCCTTGGCCAGGGCCGCCGCCATCATGAGTTGCTCGGTCCCCCCCACGGTAGCGATGTCGAAGTTGATCCGCGCCCCTTTGAGCTTCTTCGCCTTGGCCTCCACGTAGCCGTGCTCCAGCCGGATGTCGGCCCCCAGGGCCGCGAGCCCCTTGAGGTGGAGGTTTATGGGACGGGCGCCGATGGCGCAGCCGCCGGGGAGCGAGACCCGGGCCCGTCCATGCCGCGCCAGGAGGGGCCCCAGGACGAGGACCGACGCCCGCATGGTCTTCACCAGGTCGTAGGTGGCCTCCACGTTGTTCACGTTGGTCGTGTCGATCCGGACGATGTTGCCGTTCCCCTCGACGACGGCGCCGAGGGATTCCAGAACCTTGATGGTGGTGTTGATGTCGCGCAGGAACGGGACGTTCCGGATCTCGTTGAGCCCCGTGGCGAGGATGGTGGAGATGAAGATGGGGAGAGCCGCGTTCTTGGAGCCGCTGACCGATACGTCACCGGTCAGTTTCTTTCCCCCTTTGATGATCAGCTTGTCCAATGGAATGCCTCTGAAAGTAGGTGTAGGGGCGATCCTTGTGATCGCCCTGTGTTTGCTCCATGCGTGGCGATCACAAGGATCGCCCTACAAAATCCTTCCACCGACCACCCGGTCGATGCCGTTGGGATCCTTGGCCGTAAAACAGTCGCCGAAACCGGCCTGTCCGAACATCCCGAGCACCGTCTCAGCCTGACCGATCCCCAGTTCGACCATGAGCGAGCCGCCGGGATTCAGGTGTTCCGGAGCGGCCGGAACAATGATCCGGTAGAAATCGAGGCCGTCGGCACCGCCGTCAAGGGCGGCGCGGGGCTCGTACTCCCGCACCTCCGGCTGGAGCGTTTCCAGATCGGCGGTGGGGATGTAGGGGGGATTGGAGACGATCAGGTCGAACCGCTGGTCTGCGAAGGGCTCAAAGAGCGACCCCTCGAAGAGGGTCACCCGCACGCCGTGCCGCTCCACGTTCTGCTGGGCCAGGGCAATGGCCTCCGGGAACTGCTCCACCCCCCACACCTGGGCATCGGGAAGCTGCTTTGCCAGGGCAACGGCGATGCAGCCGCTCCCGACGCCGATGTCGAGGACGGTTGTGGCGTTCGGTGCCCGGCGGAGCGCCTCCTCCACGAGCACCTCGGTGTCGTGTCGGGGGATGAGGACTGCCGGGGTCACGGCGAAGTCGAGGCCACAGAACTCCTGGGTGCCGAGGATGTACTGGAGCGGCTCACGCTTGGCCCGCCGCGCCACGAGCCCCCGGCAGAGGGACAGTTCCTCCTGGTTCAGAGGCTTGTCGAAATTGACGTAGAGCCCCACCCGGTCGAGGCCCAGGGCAGCGGAAAGAAGCCACTCCGTCTCCAGGCGGGCGTTCTCGACTCCCTTCTCCGCCAGGTATCCCTTGGTCCAGTCAAGAACCCTGCGGATTGTCCAGGTTTCAGCCTTTTCCGTCATGTGACGCCCCTGCGGTCAGTGCGGATCAGGCCGCTTCGGCCTGGGCCTTGAGGGCCTCCATCTGGTAATGGGCACGAAGCGAGTCCACCACCTCGGCGATATCCCCCTCCATGAGGGCATCGAGCCGGTAGAGGGTGAGGCCGATCCGGTGGTCGGTCATCCGCCCCTGGGGGAAGTTGTAGGTACGGATCCGCTCGCTCCGGTCACCGCTGCCCACCTGCTGTTTCCTGTCGGCGGCAATGCGGGCGTTCTGCTCCTGGTGGAGGCCGTCCAGTATCCTGGACTTGAGGACCTTCATGGCCTTCGACCGGTTCTTGATCTGGCTCCGCTCGTCCTGGCACTCCACCACGATGCCGGTGGGAAGGTGGGTGATCCGGACCGCCGACTCAGTCTTGTTCACGTGCTGGCCGCCGGCTCCCGAGGCCCGGTAGACGTCGATCTTGAGATCCACCGGGTTGATGTCCACCTCGATGTCCTCGGCCTCGGGAAGGACCGCCACGGTGCAGGCGCTGGTGTGGATCCGCCCCTGGGCCTCGGTCTCCGGCACCCGCTGGACCCGGTGGGTCCCCGACTCGAATTTAAGCTTGGCAAAGACCCCCTGCCCCTCGATAAGGGCAACAATTTCCTTGAAGCCCCCCCGTTCCGACTCGGAGGCGGACATGACCTCTACCTTCCAGCGGTTGCGCTCGGCAAAGCGGGAATACATCCGGAAGAGGTCGCCGGCGAAGAGCGCCGACTCGTCGCCGCCGGTTCCGGCGCGGATTTCCAGGATGACGTTGCGGTCGTCGTTGGGGTCCTTCGGCAGGAGGAGCAGCTTGATTTCCGCCTCCAGTTCTTCCTTCTGCCGCTCCAGTTCCTCCAACTCCGCCTGGGCCATCTCCTTCATCTCCGGATCAGCCAGAAGCTCCCGGTTCCCCTCGATTTCGGACATGACCTTCCGGTAGCGGCGATAGGCCTCGATCAGGCCGGTCAGGTCGCTATGCTCCCGGGAGAGCCGGCGGAACTCGGGCTGATTAGCGATTACCGCCGGGTCGGCCAACAGCGACTCCAGCTCCTGGTACCGGATCTCAAGCTCTTCTATCTTGTCGAACATCACTGTAATCCTTCAGATACGAAAATCAAAAACCGGAAAGGGATCAGACCACCAGCCGGTCATCCTTGTACCCGCCATTCTCCTCCAGGGCTTCCTCCATGGAACGAATCGCCACCTCCACCTGGCTGTCGTCGGGCTCGCGGGTGGTGAGCCGCTGGAGCGCCAGCCCCGGGGTTATGATCAGCCGCACCAGGGGGTGCTGGCCGTTTTTCGCGCTCCACTTGAGGAACTCGTAGGAGACTCCGGCAATGACCGGCAGGAGCACCACCCGGGCCCCGGCCTTCATCCAGAAGGGCCAGAGTTTGGGGATGAGCGAGAAGATGACGATGCTCACGAGCATGACGATGAGGAGAAAGCTCGTGCCACAGCGGGGATGGAGGCGGCTGTACTTCTGCACCGCAGCTGCCGTCAGTTCCTCCCCCGCCTCGAAGGCGAAGATGGTCTTGTGCTCGGCGCCGTGGTACTGGAAGACCCGCTGGATGTCGCTCATGCGGGAGATGGAGACGATATAGAGGAGAAAGACCGCCACGCGGATGACACCGTCCACCAGGTTGAAGACGATGTTGGACTGACCGATGACCGGCACGAGGAGCTTGGTGAGGTAGAGGGGAAACACGAAGAAGAGGAGGATGCCGAAGCCGAGGGCAACCGCCATGGTCCCCCCCATGGCCCAGGAGGAGAGTTCCTCCTTCTCCTCCTCTTCAGCCAGGGCCTCGTTGGCGGAGAAGTTGAGGGCCCTGAGCCCCATTATGAGAGAGGTGAAGAGGGCGACCGCACCCCGGAGGATCGGCAGCTTGACGATGGGAAAGCGCTCCGAGAGGGGGGGAACCTCCTCCCGCTTGATGGCTATCTCCCCCGAGGGGCGCCGAACCGCAATGGCCATGGCCCGGGGGGCGCGCATCATGACCCCTTCGAGGACCGCCTGGCCCCCCACGTTGATCCGCTCCGCAAAAAGAAACACCTGCACCAGCATCGACCGGAACCGCTTCGTCATACGTACATCTCCTTGAATCTCTTCCTGACCTCGACGATTTTTCCGCAGGTCATGGTACCTTCGGGGCAGGGGCCGGCAACGCAGCCGGGACCGGCATCCCGGAAGATGGTGGGGGCAGCGTTCTGTACCAGCCGCAGCATCTCCACGGCCATGGCCCGGATCTCCCACTGGGCCCGCTCGCAGCAGCGAAGGCCGAAAAAGTGGAGAAGCTCCCGGGCGTTCATGGTCATGATGATTTTCGTTTCTGCGGCGTTGGGGAGGATGTAACGGGCGTCCTCAGCCGGTATGCCGGCTTCAACGAGGGCCGCGTAGGTCTCGTGGAGCGCCTTCAGCTGCGACTTAAAGCGGGCCGCAAGCTCGGGCCTCTCCGCAATGGACGGCGGAATCACGGCGGAGAACTGCGACCTATGGGTCACATAGCGCTGGGACTGCTGGGAGTAGGAGGCGATACGGTGCCGGACGAGCTGGTGGCTCGTGGCCCGGGAGATCCCCTCGATGCCGAAGGTGAAGGAGGCGTGCTCCAGCACCGACTGGTGTCCCAGCGACATGATCTTGTCGAGAAACGCGGAGACGTCGGAGCGGGAAATTCTCTCCCTCAGTTCATCGATGCCGATGGGGGAGTAACAGAGCCGTGCGGCGAGGGCCACGGCCATTTCCGGATCGGGGGTGTGCTGGAGCAGGGTAACCTTCATGAAGTCCTTCACGAGGCGATGGGGGCAACGCTTCAAGAAACAGATAAGGGGATTTCGCCATGGACAAAATCCCCTTCCACTCAAATCCGCAAGGCCGGGGCCTGTTACTGAATGCCGTACTTCTTCCTGAAACGCTCGACACGGCCTGCAGTGTCCACAAGCTTCTGCTTGCCGGTGAAGAACGGATGGCAGGCAGAGCAGATTTCGGTGGAGATTTCGGTTCTGGTGGAACGGGTCTGGAAGCTGTTGCCGCAGGCGCACTTCACCGTAACCTCGTCGTACTTGGGATGAATCCCTTCTTTCATATCGTCCTCCTTGGGGGCCTTTGCCCCGGTGCCATGTAGATTTGTCGGAAAGTTAAAACGTTAACAAACGGTCTCTTTTTTTTCAAGACTTTTTTCCACCATCTTTCCGCGGAGGCCACCACGCCTACTTGCTCATGGAATCAAGAAACTCCTGGTTGCTCTTGGTCTCGGAAAGCTTGTCCTTGAGAAACTCCATACTGTCGACCACGTTCATGGGGTGGAGCACCTTGCGGAGGATCCAGATCCGGTTGAGGGCGCTCTTTTCCACAAGAAGCTCCTCCTTGCGGGTCCCCGACTTGTTAATGTCAATGGCCGGAAAGGTCCGTTTCTCCACAAGCTTGCGGTCCAGGTGAACTTCCATGTTGCCGGTCCCCTTGAATTCCTCGAAGATGACCTCATCCATCTTGCTCCCGGTATCCACCAGAGCCGATGCGATGATGGTGAGGGACCCACCCTCCTCGATGTTGCGGGCGGCGCCGAAAAAGCGCTTCGGCTTCTGGAGGGCGTTAGCGTCAACACCACCGGTAAGGATCTTGCCCGACGGCGGGAGCACCGTGTTGTAGGCCCGGGCAAGGCGGGTGATGGAGTCAAGGAGGATCACCACGTCCCGCTTGTGCTCCACGAGGCGCTTCGCCTTCTCGATGACCATCTCGGCCACCTGCACGTGGCGGGTGGCGGGCTCGTCGAAGGTGGAGGAAACCACCTCGCCCCGAACCGAACGCTGCATGTCGGTGACCTCTTCGGGGCGCTCGTCGATGAGGAGGACGATCAGGTAGACCTCGGGGTGGTTCTCGGCGATGGAGTTGGCGATGTTCTGGATGAGCATCGTCTTGCCAGTGCGCGGCGGCGCCACGATGAGCCCCCGCTGCCCCTTGCCGATGGGGGAGATGAGCTCCAGAACCCGCATCGGCATGTTGTCCGGCGCGGTTTCCAGCTTCAGTTTCTCGTCGGGGTAAAGGGGAGTCAGGTTGTCGAAGAGGATCTTGTCACGGGCCACCTCGGGGGGTTCGAAGTTGACCGTCTCCACCTTGAGAAGCGCGAAGTAGCGCTCCCCCTCCTTGGGGGGGCGGATCTGGCCGGAGACGGTGTCGCCCGTATGGAGGTTGAAGCGGCGGATCTGGGAGGGGGAGACGTAGATGTCGTCGGGCCCCGGCAGATAATTGTAGTCGGGCGCCCGAAGGAAACCGAAACCGTCAGGAAGGCATTCGAGGACACCCTCGCCGAAGATCATGCCATTCTTCTCGGTCTGGGCGTTGAGGATGGCGAAGATCAGGTCCTGCTTGCGCAGGCTTGAGGCCCCCTCGATATTGAGGCCTTTGGCGATTGCCGCAAGCTCATTGATTTTCTTTCCTTTAAGCTCCTGAAGGTTCATCGGTTCTCCTGTGAACGTGCGCAACGGTACTGTCGCAAGACGACGTTGGTCTGATTGTCGGAATTATCAATTGGGTGACTGAAGTGACTGAAAGGGGAAGGCGCACCCATTGGATACGTTTATATGAGCTCTCGTGTTTATGTTGTTGAGAAGTGCGTTTGGTTTATGACGTTGGGCTGGGGTGCCTGCTCGTGTTTAGGGATGAAAGAAACGTCGGGGAAATCTTCCGTTGGACTGAACGAGGTCGTATGGATTAATAACTAAACCGATTTACCCCCCTTTGTCAACAGGATTTATTGAACCGCTTGACCTGGGGAATACTTGCGGACGAAGCCAAGTCTTGCCACCAATTGACTATTGACGCGCCACACGCAAGACCTTATAGTCCGCACAGGTGCCATTCGTGTCTGTCGCCACCGGGGCGACCTGGGGCGCCATTACGCTGCCGCGCTCCCGGAGACCACCCTATGGATGCATCATCGGCAGGGCTCGACAATCCTGTCAGTTTTGTCATAGTCGGCGCACTCCTCATCGGCGCTTCGGGAATTCCGGGCCTTTTCCTGCCGAAAGGGACGGACTGGGGACAAAAATGCGCCACCCTCGCCGTCGTCCTCGGCTCACTCCTGGGGCTCACCGGTGCCCTGGCGACGCTCCTCGCCGAACGGACCGTCATCTACACCCTCGCCAGCACCCTCCCCTTCGGACACCTTGAGGCCGGCATCGACCCTCTCTCCGCCTTCTTCCTCCTCCCTGTCTTCATCGTTACCTCCTGCTGCGCTGTGTACGGTATGGGCTACTGGCCAGCCGGCAAGCACCCCCGCACGGCACCGCGGCTAACCTTTTTCTTCGGCATCCTTGCCGCCTCTCTGACCCTCGTCCCCCTGGCAAGGAATGGCGTACTTTTTCTCATATGCTGGGAGTTGATGGCCCTCTCCGCCTTCTTCGCCCTTGCCACCGAGGACTTTGACCAGGAGGTGCGTGACGCCTCGCTGATCTATCTCGTGGCGACCCATGCCGGCACCCTTGCGCTCTTCGCCTGCTTCTCGCTGCTGGGGACCTCCGGTTCCTTCGCCTTCCCCGCCGCCGCGTCGCTGGACGGACCGGGCCTTTTGGGGGCGGCGATTTTCGGGACTGCCCTCATCGGCTTCGGCCTCAAGGCGGGAATCATGCCGCTCCACATCTGGCTCCCGGGGGCCCACGCCAGCGCGCCGAGCCACGTGTCGGCCCTCATGTCAGGAGTCCTCATCAAGATGGGAATCTACGGTCTTGTCCGCATCCTTTCCTTCTTCGGGGCGGTCCCGGTCTGGTGGGGGATGGTGCTTCTTGCGGTTGGAATCGTGTCGGGGGTCCTCGGGGTCGCCTTCGCCGTGGGCCAGCACGACCTGAAGCGGCTTCTTGCCTACCACAGCATCGAGAACATCGGCATCATCGTCATGGGCCTCGGGGTGGCACTCATCGGCAAGGCAACGGGGCTGCCGGCGCTGGTCGTCCTCGGGCTTGGGGGGGCGCTCCTCCATGTGCTGAACCATGCCCTCTTCAAATCTCTCCTCTTCCTCGGGGCCGGCGCGGTTATTCACGGTGCCGGGACCCGGGAGATCGACCGCCTCGGGGGGCTCGGCCGGCGGATGCCCTGGACCGCGGCCCTCTTTCTCACCGGAGCCGTGGCCATCTGCGGGCTTCCCCCCTTGAACGGCTTCGTGAGCGAACTCCTCGTCTATCTGGGCTTCTTCTCCGGCCTTGTGCAGGGGAGCGGCGCGGCAGTTCCCCTGCTGGGGCTGGCGGCGCCGGCCCTGGCCATGGTGGGGGGAATGGCGGTCCTCTGTTTCGTGAAGGTCTTCGGTACGGTATTTCTGGGGCTCCCCCGGTCGGCCGAGGCGGGCGGGTGCCACGAACCGGGCTGGACCATGCGGGGCCCCATGGTGCTTCTGGCCGTACTCTGTTCCGCCATCGGCCTTGCCCCCGTGGTGCTCCCGCGCCTCCTGGAGCCTGCCCTCTTCGCCTGGAGCCCGCAGCTTCCCTTCGCCGGGGTTCGGCTCGCTGAGGCGGCCCCCCTCGGCTGGGTCACACTGGCTGGATTCGTTCTGCTCCTGGCCATCCTCGGACTCAGCGCCTGGCTCTGGAAACGGGTCCTGGCCTCCCCGCGGGGAACGGCCGGCACCTGGGACTGCGGCTTTGCCCGCCCCACGACCCGGATGCAGTACACCGCTTCCTCCTTTGCGGAGATGTTCGTGAAGCTCTTCGCTGCCGTGCTCCGTCCCCGAGTCCACCCGCCGGAGGTGCGGGACACCTTCCCCGACAAAAGCACCTTCTCGAGCCACGTCCCCGAAGTGGTGCTGGACCTGGCCGTGACACCGCTCCTTGCCGCCACGGACCGGCGGTTCTCCCTGGCCCGCAAGCTCCAGCACGGCCAGCTTCACCTCTATATCCTCTATATTTTCGTGACGCTGGCGGTGCTGCTGGCGTGGACCTACTAGGGACTCTCCGTAATCGCCATGCAGATGCCGGCCGTTGGCTCTCAAGATTCCGCGGGAGCCTGCATCCTGGCGTCGTTTTCGTTTCTCCTGATACTAAAATAGACAAAAAGAGCTTTAATCTTTCCTCCTGCGACTTCGATTTGTGATATAAAGAAAGGGTTTGTTTTTTCACTCCACCCGACAGAGGCTAAACGTGCAGAAAAAAGACAAATCAGACTACATGATCCTCGCAGTCTCCCACGCCCTGGACCTTCTTGAGCAGTTCCACGGAGAAGGGGTAACCGAACTCGGCGTAACGGAACTCGCCAAGCGGCTCAAACTTCACAAAAACAATGTCTTCCGGCTCCTGGCCACCCTTGAGGCCCGGGGCTACGTGGAACAGAACCGGGTAACCGGCAACTACCGGCTCGGGCTCAAGACCCTTGAGATCCGCCAGACCATGATCCGCCAGATGGCGCTCCTCCCCTACGCCAAACCGGTTCTGGAAGAGCTGGTCAGGGAGTGTGACGAGACCGCTTACGTGTCGATCCTCAAGGAAAACCTGAGCGTCTATCTTTATGGCGTCGAGAGCCGCGCCACGGTCCGCGTCATCTCCCGGCTCGGCTCCCGGCTCCCCGCCTACTGCACCGCAGCCGGAAAGGTAATGCTCGCCTCCCTCACCGAGCCGGAGCTTGAGCGCTACCTGGGGCGCATGGAGCTCGCCCCCTACACCCCCAACACCATCATCGACCGCAGCCGGCTCCGGGAACATCTGGCGGAGATCGCAGCCGCCGGCTACGCCATTGACAACGAGGAACTGGAGATTGGCGTCCGGGGGGTGGCTGCCCCCATCCACGACTACCGGGCTGTGGTGGTCGGCGCGGTCATCATCTCCGGGCCGACCATGCGGTTCACCGACGAAAGGATCGCCACGGAGCTGGTCCCCATGGCCCAGAAGGCCGCGGAAGCCATCTCGGTGAAACTTGGCTACGCCGGGGCCACGGCCGAGTAGTTTTCCCCCTGGGAGACGCTCTATGGTCAAGGCACTCTTCGTTAGGCGCCGCCAGGGGCACCGGATCATCCCCGGCTGCCCGCCCCACCCCCTCACCATCCTCGAGGGCTTACTGCAGCTCTTCTGGAAGCTGAAAGAGTAAGCCCCTACACCTCCGGCACAAAAAAACGCGACGGGTAATCCCGCCGCGTTCAATTTTCGCTTCTTTTCCAGCTTGTTTCGCCCTACTCCTCCCGCCCTTTCCCCACCTTTCTCTTCACCACAAGCTGCGCGCCCATATCCACCACCACGATGGCAGTCACCGCCATAAGCATGATGCCATTGTGCCGAAAATAGCCAAGGCAGTTGAAGAACATGTAGAGGGCCACCACCCCGCCGAGCATGGTCCGCATCCCACGCACCGACAGATCCGCAGTCTCCGGATCGGGGGTGAAACGGCGCATGAGCGCCGGCGCCACGTGGTAGCCGATGGCGGCATCAGCGAGGATAATGACGATGTTGACGATGAAGAGGGGAAGAAGGTAGTGGTCCATGGCGGCTATAGCTTGTTGATGAAGACTTCCCGCGGCTTGCTGGTCCCGTCGGAAGGCCCGACGATCCCCTCCTGCTCCATCCGCTCGATGATTCTGGCGGCGCGGTTGTAGCCGATCCGCAGACGGCGCTGAACCATGGAGATGGACGCCTGGCGCGTCTCGGCCACCAGGGCCACTGCGTCGTCGTACCGTTCGTCGACCATCTCCTCATCGTCGCCACCGGAACTGCTCTCCTCCTTCATCTCCAGGATCGACTTGTCGTAGACCGGTTTCCCCTGCTTCTTGAGGAAGTCCACCACCCGCTGCACCTCTGCGTCGGAGACGAAGGCCCCGTGGACCCGCTGCATCTTGGCGGTGCCGGGCGGAAGGAAGAGCATGTCGCCGGCCCCCAGGAGCGACTCGGCGCCGTTGGTGTCGAGGATGGTCCGGGAGTCGATCTTGGAGGAGACCTGGAAGGATATCCGGGCCGGGAAGTTGGCCTTGATGAGGCCGGTGATGACGTCCACCGACGGCCTTTGGGTGGCGAGGATCAGGTGGATGCCGGCAGCCCGGGCCATCTGGGCAAGGCGCGCGATGGACTCCTCGATCTCCCGGCCGGCCACCATCATCAGGTCGGCCAGTTCGTCCACGATGACGACGATGTACGGCAGATGACCGTGCTCCAGATCCTCCTGCTTGGCCAGGAACTGCTGGATCGCCTCCTCGTCGTCCGCAGACTCCTCAACCACCTCGTCCAGCACCACCGTCCCCTGGGACTTGAGCTCTTCGATCTCCTTCTCCTCCTTTTCGAGGAGTTGGTTGTAGGAGCCGATGTTCCGCACCCCCTTGTCGGCCATGAGGCGATAGCGGCGTCCCATCTCCTCCACGGCCCACTTGAGGGCCAGGGAGGCCTTTTTGGGGTTCGTCACCACGGGAAGGAGGAGGTGGGGAATCCCCTCGTAGATGGAGAGCTCCAGCATCTTCGGGTCCACCATGATCAGCCGCACGTCCTTGGGGGTAGCGGTGTAGAGAAGCGACAGGATCATGGTGTTGATGGAGACCGACTTGCCCGAGCCGGTGGCGCCGGCCACGAGCAAATGGGGCATCCTGGCCAGGTCGGTTACCGACGGCGCGCCGGCGATGTCCTTCCCCAGGGCCAGGGGGAGTTTCATCTTGCTGCCGTGGAACTCCTCGCCGTTGAAGATCTCCTTGAGGTAGACCGTCTCCCGCTCCCGGTTCGGTATCTCGATCCCCACCACCCCCTTGCCGGGGATGGGTGCCACGATCCGGATCGACATGGACTGGAGCGCCATGGAGAGGTCGTCGGAAAGGGAGGCGATCCGGCTCACCTTGATGCCGGGGCCCGGGGCGAACTCGTACATGGTGATGACCGGGCCGGGGCAGATCTCCACCACCTCGCCGTCGATGCCGAAATCCTTGAATTTCTTCTCCAGGAGCCGCGCGTTCATGGTGAGGATGTCCCGGTCGAGCCGCTTCTCCGTGGCGGGCGGCGTATCAAGGAGCGACAAGGGGGGAGTGCGGTAATCACCCTCGCTCTTGATGAAGTCGAAGGCCTCCTGGAGCGGAGCGGTCTTGGCCTTCTCCTTCTTATCCTCCCTCTTCTGGACCGGCGGCGACGGGGGAATCGCCACGTGGACCGGCTTGATCTCCGGCGCCTTCTTCTTCTCGGGCTTCTCGCCCGCATCCAGGAGCTGGCGGTTCAGTTCCCGCCGCTCCCGTTGCCGTGCCCAACGCTCCTTCAGGTTTGCAAACCACCAGTCGGCGAACAGGACGAAGGAGAAGCGCGACAGAATCATGGCCGAGGCTGCCAGGAGCGGGAAGATGATAAGGATGGCACCGGTGATGCCGAAGTAGGTCTTGAGGAAGGATGCCGTCTTGTAGCCGACGGCGCCGCCGGTCAGGACCGGCTGTCCCAGAAAGACGGTCTTCTCCAGGTTGAAGGCAAAGAGGGCCGAGAGGGAGATGAGGAGCGTCGCGAAGGCTATCCCCTTGTAGGATTTCCAGCGAAGCTCCTTGAACCGGAGGAGCTTGTAGGAGAGATAGAGGAGCCCGATGGGGATGGCGTAGGAGGCAAGGCCGAAGATCTGGAGGAGGAGATCCGACAGGTCGGCGCCGAGCCTCCCACCGAAGTTATGGAGCTTCCCCTCCGACGAGTAGGTGTTGAAGGACTGGTCGCCGGCATTGAACGACAGCATCGCCACGAGGATGAATACCCCCAGCGCCCCCAGGGCCATTCCCTGGATTTCCTTTTTCAGCTTTTCTTTTTTGTCGATCTGTTCGTCCATTCCTACATTTCCAGAATCAGCGGCAGGATCACCGGCCGCCGCTCGATCGTTTTATTGAAGAACCGCCTCAGAATGCGCCGCACTTCCTGCTTCACCTCGCCCCAGTCCCCCAGGGTTTCGGCGTTCATCCCGGCCAGAAGGTCCTGGACGATCTTTCTGGTCTCGTCCAGGTACTCCTGGCTCTCGTCCTCGAAGACGAAGCCGCGGGAAACGATGTCGGGGCCGTAGAGAAGCTCCCCCGTCTGCTGGTTGATGACGATGATGACCACCACCATCCCGTCCTCGGAGAGATGCTTGCGGTCCTTGAGGACCACCTCCCCCACGTCGCCGACCCCCTTGCCGTCGATGAAGACCCGGCCGCTCTCGACGCTGCCCGCCACCTCGCCCCGGCCGTCGGCAAAACGGATCACTGTGCCGTTTTCCACGACCATGCAGTGTTCCTCCGGGACCCCCACCCGCTGGGCCAGCCGCGCATGCTTCACCAGGTGCCGGTACTCACCGTGGACCGGCACGAAGAATTTCGGCCGCACCAGGTTGAGCATCAACTTCAGCTCCTCCTGGGAGGCGTGGCCCGACACGTGGACCTCCGACACCTTTTCGTGGATGACCTCGGCCCCCCGGCGGTAGAGGTGGTTGATGAGGTCCGAGATGGTTTTTTCGTTCCCGGGGATGAAGCGGGAGGAAAGGATCACCGTGTCCCCCGCCTCAAGCTTGATCTGCTTGTGGTCGTCCATGGCGATTCGGGTCAGGGCGCTCATGGGCTCCCCCTGGGAGCCGGTCGTGATCATGCAGACCTCCTCCTTGGGAAGGCGCGGCATCTCCCGAAGATCGGTAAGGACCCCGTCGGGAATCTGCAGGTACCCCAGCTGCCGGGCGATGGCCACGTTGGCCACCATGGAGCGGCCGTTCAGGAGCACCTTCCGGCCGCAACGGGCCGCGGCGTCCACCGCCTGCTGCACCCGGTGGACGTTGCTGGAGAAGGCGGCCACGATGATCCGCCCCGGACAGCGGGGAAAGATCTCGTCAAAGGCCTCCCCAACCAGCCGTTCCGACAGGGTGTACCCCTCCCGCTCCACGTTGGTGGAGTCGGAGAGAAGCGCCAGAACCCCCTCGGAGCCATAGCGGGCAAAGGTCGCCAAGTCTGTCAGCTCACCGTCCACGGGAGTCTGGTCGATCTTGAAATCCCCCGTGTGGATCACCACCCCCTCGGGGGTACGGATCGCCAGGGCGCAGCCGTCGACGATGGAGTGGGAGACGCGGATGAACTCCACCTTGAAGGGGCCGACCGTCACCGACTCCCGAGGCTTCACCACGTTCAGCTCCACGGAGCCGTCGAGATCGAACTCCTTCAGCTTCTCCCGGACGAAGCCGAGGGTCAGGGCCGTGCCGAAGAGGGGGACCGGGAGTTCCGGGAGTACGAAGGGAAGGGCGCCGATGTGGTCCTCGTGGCCGTGGGTGAGAAAAATCCCCCGCACCCGGTCGGCCCTCTCCCGCAGGTAGGAGATATCGGGGATGACGATGTCGATGCCGAGCATGTGGGGCTCGGGGAACATGAGGCCACAGTCGACCACGATGATGTCATCGCCGTGTTCGTAGACCATCATGTTGAGCCCGATCTCCCCCAGTCCCCCGAGAGGAATGACGCGCAGGCCGCGTGGCTGGTTCTGGTCTGTATCCATGGTCCCTTACCTCGGCGCGGGCGGGGCGTATCCCTGCCGCCTGAGAATATCCGCAATCTTCCGATCGCACCCCTCGATCCACTCCTGGCCCGGCTGCACGAGCCACCGGGCCGCATAGAAGGAGCTCCGCAGCGCCCGGTAGGCAATAAGGGCACGATCCAGGTCGCCGAGGCGCTCGAACTCACCCCCCATCTCCCAGAGGCGTCGGGCCGAAGCATCCACCAGAGAACTCCCCGGGGTGTACATGTGGATGGCCGCCTCGTACCCGGCGATGGCCGCCATGGAATCCCGCGCCGCCAGGGCCGCCTCTCCCCGGTGGAACTGGGTCCGCTGCCGCCACCAGGTGTTTCCCCCGATGAGGACAAGGGCAATTATGGCGATCACCGTCACGTTGGCAATAATGTTCTTGGTCCGTTCGATCACTGGAAAAATCCCGGCACAACGGCAAGCAAGGTTCCCATCAGGGCTGAAACCAGACCTCCGAGAACGGCAAGGGCGGCCAGGATGTCCCACGGCCTTGCCAGCCGGTGGGCCGCAGTCAGTCCCCAGACAACGGCGGCAAGTCCCGCGGCAATGAGCCCCATGGAAAGAATCGGCATCCTAGGCCTCCAGCCCCGCCTGGATGGCGTCCCGCACCTGATCCATGAGGGGCTGCCCTTTCAGTGCCCCGTCGCCGGAGGTGGGAATCAGCGCGCCGAACCGGACGGAAATCTCCGCGCCGCGAACAAGCCTCACGGTGTTGCGCGGATTGACCCCCATGCTGCCGTTGATGGTGAAGGGAACGATCGGCACTCCGGCACGCTCCGCCAGGATGAAGCCCCCCTTCTTGAAGGGGAGGAGGGAGCCGTCGGCGGTCCTGGTTCCCTCGGGGAAAATGACGACGCTGGTCCCGGACATGATCCGCTGCGCCGCGGCGTTGAGACTCCGCAGGGCCTTGCGGCCGTCGCTCCGGTCCACGGGTATGTAGCCGGCCCGCCGCATGGCGGCTCCGAAGAGGGGAATGCGGAAGAGCTCCTCCTTGGCCAGCCAGGAAAACCGGCGCGGGATGGCCCGAGAAAGGACAAGGATGTCGAAGTTCCCCTGGTGGTTTCCCATGAAGATTACCGGCCCCCCCGCCGGCACCAGTTCAGTGCCGCTCACCCGGAGGCGGACCCTGGCCATCATGAGGCCGACACGACTCCAGCCAAGGGCGCACCGGTGGGCGAAGCCACCCTTTGAATCGATGAGCCCGCCGATCATGGCGAGCATGCTGAAAAAGCCGGTGATCGGCACAAAAAAGAGCAGATAAATCAAACCGTTAAGCATTCACGACTCCGGGCGTAAATCCGGTTAACCTTACGACTTTTTGCCGGGTTCGTCAAACCAAATATAGCTTGCCAGAGCCCCCTCAATTCCTATACACTGCAGCGGTTTTCGACATACATCAACGCCCCGAAGGAGGGCTCCCATGGCGAGTCTCAACAAGGTAATGCTCATCGGCAATCTCGGCAAGGACCCGGAGGTCCGCTACACCCCGGGCGGCACGGCGGTGGCCAGCTTCTCCCTCGCCACCAGCGAGAAGTTCAAGAACAAAAACGGCGAGTTCGAAGAGAAGACCGAGTGGCACAACGTGGTCCTTTGGGGTCGCCAGGCTGAAATCGCCGGCGAATACCTGGCCAAGGGGCGGACCGTCTACATCGAGGGGCGGCTCCAGACCCGCAAGTGGCAGGACAAGGAGGGTCGCGACCGCTGGAGCACCGAGGTGGTGGGCGAGCGGATGCAGATGCTTGGCGGCAAGGGTGAGGGGGGCGGTGGACGCTCCGGCGGACGCGGAGGCCAGGAGAGCGGATTCGGCGGCGGGCCGGCCTACGACGAGCCGGCCTTCAACCCCGATGACGACATTCCGTTTTGAGACTCACCTAAAACCATAATGTAATGAAAAGAGATGGAAGCCTTTGAGCTTTCATCTCTTTTTTATATATCAGAGCTTTGACCCGCCATCGGCGTCGAATTTTCCCGCCTACTTCATAACACACTGTTTATATGGCGGATTAAAATGTCATGACGGGTCAGCAGGGCGCCGAAAGGGGCAGGAATTCAAAATTCCTGCCCCTTTCTGTGGATAAGCCATATTTCAGTGTTTGGCCGCTTTCGCTACGCCGTAACCGGTGGTCTGCCGGACAAAGAGCTCTTCGAACATCTCCTCCTCACGTCGGTTGCGGAAGAGAAGGGTAGCAACAATCGTGACCAGGAAGCCGACCGGTACCGACACAATACCCGGATTTTTGAGTGGAAAAAGCGGGGCATCGAGTCCAACCAGCGAGGTACCATTTTTGTTCTGGGCATAATCAACTCTCGCTTTTTCCAGAGCTTTCAGATCCTTTTCGGCCAGCACAGCTCCTTCGGCCTGTTTTTTCTCCATTGCGAGAATGATCTTCTGGGCATCAGCCGCGATTTTTTTCGGATAGGTCATATTTGGCGAGACCATCAGAACTGCGATAGTAACCACCGTGCCGACAACTAAACCGGTGATGATGCCCGCAGAATTGAAGCGCTTCCAGAAGAGGGCAAAGATAAGGACAGGGAAGTTGGCAGAGGCGACAACGGCAAGCGCCAGGCCGACCAACTGGGCAATATTGAGATTCTCGCAGGCAATGCCGAGCACGATTGCAATAGCGCCGACAAAGAAGGAAGCGACCCTGGCCACCTTTATCTGCGTGCCCTGATCGGCTTTGCCGCCTTTGATGACATTGACATAGAGGTCATGGGCGATTGCAGCCGATGAAGCAAGAACGAGCCCCGAGACCACCGCCAGGATGGTGGCAAAGGCGACGGCACAGACAAAGGCCAGCAGCAGGTCACCGGCAAAGGTTCCGGCGCCGCCCCCCACATACTGGGCGATCATGAGCCCCGCCATATTTCCACCCTTATCGAGGGCGGTGATCTGCTGGGGAGTAACATAGAGGGCGGCACCGAACCCAAGGAAAGAAACCATGATCAGGAAGGCGCCAATCAGGAACATGGAGACGACCACGCTCTTTCTCGCTTCCTTGGCGTTGGGAACGGTAAAAAACCGCATCATGACATGAGGCAACCCGGCGGCGCCAAGAATCCAGGCAAGCCCAAGCGATATCTGGTCCAGCGGATTTTTGAAGAACAGCCCCAGTTCCAGGAACCGCTGACCGTAATCGAAACCCGGCTCGGCGCTGGGATGTTTCATGACCCCACGCACGTGGTCCTGAATTGCCTGGCTCGCTGCCACGCTGTCGAAGAAACTGAGCAGGTTGAAGCCGAATTTCCAGAGTATCGCGATGCTCAGGACAAGACCGGTGAACATGAGGAGCGCGGCCTTGATGATCTGCACCCAGGTTGTAGCCTTCATCCCTCCTAGTGCCACATAGACAATGATCAGGGCGCCGACGCCGATGATCGAAGCCTTGTAAGGGATGCCCAACAGTAGCTGCATCAGCTTGCCGGCCCCAACCATCTGCCCGAGCAGGTAGAAGATGGAGACTACAACGGCAGAAAGGGAAGCGACCGCGCGGACTGTCTTTGATGATGAGCGAAAGGCAAGAATATCTCCGAGGGTATACTTGCCGGCATTGCGGCACGGTTCGGCAATGATAAGCAGGATGGTCAAGAAGCTGATAATGATCCCCACCGAGTACATGAAGCCGTCAGGGCCAAAGAGCGACATCAGCCCCGTTATCCCGAGAAAGGTGGCAGCAGACAGGAAATCTCCGGCAATTGCCCACCCATTCTGCATCCCGGAAATACCCCCACCGGCAGCATAATAATCAGCAGCGGTACTGGTGCTCTTTGACGCCCAGACGACAATCCCTCCCGTTGCGGCGATAATCACCAGGAACATAGAGATGGTGAAACCCCGGTTGGTTTGCATCTTTTTAGGCATGGCGGCCGCTTTGACGGCCGGAGTGCCGGGGTTGTTCCGGGTGGCGAGGAGCGGGGCCGGCGTACCAGCAACCGGGGGTGTATGTGTCGAAGCCACCGCCCCGGCCTGGGCCGCAGGCTTTGTCGGAGGATCTGCAGCCAGCGCCGATGAACCGAAAATGAGCCCGATCATCAAAGAAAGAAGTATAGTTTTCATTGGAATTTCTCCTCGATAATCAGGTCGACCAGTTCTTTCGTAAGAGGATCAAATTCTTTATTTGATTTGCGGGTGTAGTAGATGGCAATGGCCCACGACAAAACAAACTGAAACAGGCAAAACAGATAACCGAAATTCAGCCTGCCGATTATCTTCGTATTAAAGAGTCCAGGTGCAGTAATCGCTCCGATAAGTAACAGAAAATACGAAGTTGCCCCCACAACCCACAATCCGACCAGAAACCGCATTTTTGCCCGGTGCAGCTCCACAAATTTCGGATGACTGGCTATTGCTACCCAATTGATATTCGTTTCTGTCATAGGTCCCCCTTATTCTTTACCATCCACGATTCCGCCGTTAACATCAGTCCCTGCACGGATTAGATCACCTCCACCTCCTCTTCATTTCTCTCAGGGCTTCCACCCTATTTGGATTCGAGGGCCTTTACCAAGCCGCGAATCATGTTGTTGTACGGGGTTGGCATCCCGGCCTGGGCTCCATATTCGATAATCTTGCCGTTAATGAAGTCCACTTCTGTCCTGCGCCCGGCCTCAAGATCCTGCAGCATGGACGGCTTATGGTTCCCGGCGTTCTTGAGGTAATTGATGCAGTAAGGGTAAAAGTCGGAGCCGAGGGAAAATTCGTTGGCCCGGGCCACGGCAACACCTTCCTTGATCAGGGCGTCAACCAAGTCGGAGAGGATCGGATCGATGGTGATCTCGATCATGGTCTTGCGGGTGACAGCGCAGATGGCGTTCATGCACGAGTTCATGACTGACTTGCGCCAGACCATGTCGGTGATCTTGTCGGTGTGCATGGTATCGAGCCCGCACTCGGTAAAGACGTTACAGATGCCGATGGCCGCATCCCGGGACTGCGGGTCAAGTTCCTGGATGAAGTGAGGGCGATGATGGAAGGCAAGCCGGATATGGCAAGGGCTCACCGGGACACAGCCGTAATTGACGACTCCCCGCATGACATGCTTGCGACCGAGATGCTCTGCCAGCACCAGTTCGGTGTCGATGCCGTTCTGCCAGCTGATGACGTAACGCCCCTCGGCGACAAATCCTTCAAGGGCGGAAGCGATCAGGGGCAGAGCGGTGGCCTTGACCGTAACTATAATGACATCCGGCGGATCGTTGATGAGATCGTCCACGCTGGTGGTAACCCTTGCGACCTTGGCCTGCAGGGTATCGACCCCTTCCAGGATTATCCCCCGCTCCAGAGCGGGTTCGAGAAGACTCGGGACCACATCGCAGAGGGTGACATCGTAACCTCCCTTCGCGAGAAAGGCGGCCACGATCGCGCCCACCGGTCCGGCACCGATCACGGCAAATTTTGTTGGTTTGTAGCTGTTTTTTTCCTTCATATCGTGACTCCTTGAGGCTGGTCTGAACCACGGACTACTAACTGGGGCTTTCAAGCATTCCGAAAGACTCCGCATCAAGGATCTTGATGTTGCTGCCTTGCATGATCCCGATTGCCCGATCGTTGTCGCTGAAACGGAAGATCATCACCGCTTTTCCCAACGAGGGGCCTGTGCCGGCAAAGGCATACATGTAGTCCACGTTTAACTGGGCATCCAGAAACAGCTTGAGAACCTTGTTGGACAAGCTGCCAGGGACATCTTCGATCTCCACGGCAACTACATCGTCAACACGCGCAGGAATCTGTTTTTCCATCATCACCTTGCGGGCTTTGGCCACGTCGGAGACCAGAATGCGCAGAATGCCGAACCCGGCGGTATCACATATACTGAGCGACCTCAGGTTGATACCCGCCGCACCAAGCGCGTGGGTGGCCTCATAGAGACGGCCGGGGGCATTATCAAGAAAAACTGAAAGCTGTTTCAACTTCATGAGAACCTCCCTCGAAAACTGACTTCGACCTTCCGAACCGGCGGTGCCTCGAAGGTGCGTGCGGCTGGGTGTAAGCCGCCGCACGATGGTCAGGCAGCAGCGGCTCCGCCCCGAAGTGCCTTCAGGTTGACCTCGACTCCCTTATCTTTGGAGAGCGCCTTAACGACCCCTTCAACGACCTGCGCATCTATGGGTAGATTTTTCAGCACTGAGCCGACCATGACCATGTTGACCGCCTTTGCATTGCCGGCCTCTTGCGCGAGAGACAGCGCCTCAATTCCGTGGGCATCGCCGCATATCCCGGATATCTGCTCCTCCACGTCAGAAGGATAGGTCGCCAGCCCGGAGGCAACGGTACTGGGATTGATGGTGCCCTTGTTGTACACCAGCATGGCGCCGGGCTTGAGATAGTGCACATACCTCAGCGCCTCCAGCGGCTCGAAAGAAATCAGGATGTCGGCGCTACCCGGCATGACCACGGGTGAATAAACCTGATCTCCGATCCGCACGAAGGAAATCACGCTCCCTCCCCGCTGGGCCATTCCATGCACCTCATTCTGCTTCACATCCATGCCGCTCGCGAGGGCGCTTTCGGCAAGAACCTTGGAGGCCATCAAGACCCCCTGTCCGCCGACCCCTGCAATAACGATATTGAAAACTTTCATCATTTCCTCCAGTTCTCAGACTTCAGACATTGCGTCAAATTTACAGAGCTGTGCGCAAACACCGCATCCGTTGCAGATATTGGGGTCGATGCCCACCTTCGGCTTTTCGCCGGATGCGGTCAGACCCAGTGCCACACAAGAGGCCTTGAGGCAGGCACGGCACCCGGTGCATTTATCCTGAGCAACCTTGTACAGGGGCTTTTTCACCCTGTAGCGGAGGATGCAGGGATTCTTGTCCACGAGGACGTAGGGTCCAGGGGTTTCCAGCCCTTTCCTGATGGCAGCCTCGGTTTCCTCGAGGTTATAGGAGTTGATCTCAACGACATTGTGGATCCCGAGCACCTTGACAAGATCCACCATGTTCACCTGCTGGGCCGGCTCACCCTGCAGGACCTGGCCGGAACCGGGGTTTTCCTGCCCTCCGGTCATGCCGGTGGTGCGGTTGTCCATAATGATGACCAGGGCATTGCCGCCGTTGTAGGCCATGCTCAAAAGGCCGGTGATTCCCGAGTGGAAGAACGTGGAATCGCCGATGACGGCAACCGGTTTTTCCGTTCGGCCGGCAATTTCATTAACCTTGGCCATGCCGTGGGCGGCGCTGATGCTGGCCCCCATGCAGATACAGGTATGCATGGCGCTCAAGGGTGGGAGGGCGCCCAGGGTATAGCAGCCGATATCGCCTGATACGAAGACCTTCAGCTTACTCAGGATGGAGTACAGTCCGCGGTGAGCACAGCCGGGGCAGAACGTGGGGGGGCGTTGCGGCAGGTTCTCGACGGGAGCCGCGGTCCCAGTCGTTATCGGCGCCCCTGCCGCGGCCCGGATAATGTCGGCGTTCACCTCGCCGCAAAAGGAGATCTTGTCCTTGCCGATATGGACCCCAATCCCCATGGCCCGGATCTGCTCCTCAAAGATGGCGTCCATCTCCTCGACGACCATCAGGCGCTTGACCTTGCCGGCAAACTCCCGGATCTTCTTTTCCGGTAACGGATGGACCAGCCCGAGCTTGAGGATCGAGGCGGTGGGGAACGCCTCCTTCACGTGCTGATAGGAAATGCCGGAGGTGACGATGCCGAGGTCGGTATCCCCCATCTCCAGCCGGTTAAGAGGAGAGGTCTCGGCAAATTCCTGCAGCTTGAGAAGGCGCGCCTCCACCTCCACGTGCTTGATCTTGCCGAAATTGGGGAGCATCACGTACTTCGGTACGTTTTTCACCCACTCTCCAACCTTCGGCTGGATTTTTCCCGTCGGTTCCACGATCCCTTTCGCGTGGGAGATCCTGGTGGTGGTGCGCAGCATTACCGGGGTGTCGAACTGCTCGGAAATCTCGAACCCCGTCCGGACAAAGTCATAGGCCTCCTGGGAATCGGCCGGGTCCAGCATCGGGATTTTGGCAAACTTCGCGTAATTCCTGCTGTCCTGTTCATTCTGGGAAGAGTGCATCCCCGGGTCATCGGCGGCCATCAAAATCAGGCCGGCGTTGACTCCGGTATAGGTCAGGGTCATGAGTGCATCGGCGGCAACGTTCACCCCCACATGCTTCATGGTAGCCAACGCCCTGCCGCCGGCAAGAGATGCGCCGATTGCCGATTCGAGGCCGACCTTTTCATTGGGCGCCCATTCGCAGTACACCTTGCCGAGGCGGGCCACCTCTTCCAGTGTTTCAGTGCTGGGCGTTCCGGGATAGCCGGAGGCGAAGACACCGCCGGAGTCCTCAAAGCTCAGGGCTATTGCTTCGTTGCCGGAAATTATTGTTTTCATAAGTGATATTCCTTCTCGTTCTGGCTGTATGTGCGCGAAGCATCCCGATCGTTATGCAGGCAGGTACTTCAGCTCCTTTGCCTTTTCGGTCAGTTCGTCGCGGAATCGGGGATGGGCCACATTGATCAGTGCCTGGGTGCGATGACGGACACTCTTTGCATACAAGTCCGCTACCCCATACTCAGTCACCAGGTAACGCACATGGTTGCGGCTGGTAACGACCCCAGCGCCGTGTTTCAAGAGCGGGGTGATCTTGCTGACCACGGTTCCGTCCTTCATCGTTGACGTGCTCGGCATGGTGATCACCGCCACGCCTCCTTTTGAGCGGGACGCCCCATAGACGAAGTCCATCTGCCCCCCCACCGCTGAATACATCCTCGGGCCGATGCTGTCGGCGCAGATCTGCCCCGTGAAATCCACTTCGATCGCCGCATTTACCGAAACCATGCGGTCATTCTGCGCGACCACGAACGGATCATTGACGTACTCAGTGCGGTGCAGTTCGATCATGGGATTGTTGTGGGCCCAGTCGTAAAGACGCTTTGTGCCCAGAAGGAAACCGCAGACGATCTTGCCGTGATGGAGTGTCTTGCGGGAGCAGTTGACGACACCCGCCTCCACCAAGTCGATGACTCCGTCAGAGATCAATTCTGAATGGATCCCCAGGTCCTTTTTACTGAACAGGTGCTTGAGCACGGCATCGGGAATGGCGCCGATGCCCAGCTGCATGGTAGCGCCGTCGGGTATGAGGCTGGAAATATGGCCGGCGATCTGTTCGACGATTTCCGGGTCCCCCTCTTCGGCCATGTGTCTTTCGGTAAGTGGCGCATCCACCTCGACGATGTGTGTCATGCGGGAGACGTGAAAGAAGGTATCCCCCAGCGTCCGTGGCATCTTCTTGTTTACCTGGGCAATGACTATCCTGGCGGATTCCGCAGCCGTCATGGTGAGACCCGCTTCGCCCCCCAGGGAACAGAACCCGTTTTCGTCAGGAAGCGAGACGTTGAGGAGTGCCACGTCAAGGGGCAGATGGCCATTTTTGAACAACAGCGGAAATTCCGAGAGCAGCACGGGGGTGAAATCCGCGCGACCTTCGTTGACTGCCTGGCGGACATTGGGGCTGATGAACATGGTGTTGACCCGCACGTGTCCTTGCATCTCAGGGGAAACGTAGTCCTGCGGACAGATGGTCAGCACCTGGGACACTTCCACGTCATGGAGTTCCGGCGCTCGTTTCACCAGCGCTTCCAGCAATTGCAGAGGAACGGAAGCGTTCCCCGTCAGGTAGAGACGGTCGCCGGAATTGACCGACCGGAGTGCCTCTTCAGCGGTCGTCACTCGTGAATTGTAAATTTCCCGCCAATTCTTGATTTCTTTCCAAATGGTTGCGGCCATGATTAGTTCTCCTTTTCGCGTGAATGAAATCCAAATCCGCCCGTATCAGTTCTCCGGATAGTCGTAGAACCCCTTGCCGGCTTTGCGTCCCACATAGCCGGCCTTGATCATGTTCCGCAGCAGGCCGGGAGGAGCGTAGCGTTCTTCCTTCATGTAGTCGTAGAAGATGTTGCTGACGTGGTAGCCGATGTCGACCCCGGCGAAATCCTGGAATTCCAGGGGCCCCATGGGCATGTTGCAACCGAGCTTCATGGCGGTGTCGATGTCCTCGGCCGAGGCCACACCTTCCTCAAGCAACCGGACGGCGTCGATGATGTAGGGAACAAACAGCCGGTTCACGACGAAGCCGGGGGTGTCCTTGCAGGTGATGGCGGTCTTCCCGATTTTTTTGGCCATCTCCAGAGCCAGGTTCTTGGTAGCCTCGGCAGTCTGGAGGGCCGGGATGACCTCCACCAGCTTCATTACCGGCACGGGATTGAAGAAGTGCATGCCGACGAAGTTGGCAGGGCGCTTCACCAGGGCTGCCATTTCGGTAATGGCGATGGAGGAGGTATTGGTTGCGTAGATGGTGTCGTCGCCGCAGACTGCGTCCAGCTTGGCGAACAATTCCTTTTTGACGTTAATATCTTCGAAGACCGCCTCGAAGATGAAAGAAACTTCCTTCAGGGTACTGACGTCGGTGGAGAAGCTGATCCGGGCCAGGGTCTCCTTCATCTCCTGTTCGGTCATGGCCCCTTTCTTGACGATCCGCTCCAGGCTCTTGGCGATGGTCTTCTCCGCCCGGCTCCAGACCGCTTCGCTTACGTCCACCACGTTGACCTGAAAGCCTGCCATGGCGGCAACCTGGGCGATCCCTGCCCCCATACTGCCGGCACCCGCCATTCCTACCGTCGTGATATCATCGAGTTTCATGATTCGTTCTCCTTTGGTAGTCGTTGTGAGCTCTTATTTGCTCAGAAAGTTCGGCTTCCTTTTTTCTCCAAAAGCGGTGAGCCCTTCCCTGGCGTCGTGGGTCAGGAGGTTCTCCAGACCATATCTGCGCTCCACCGCCAGGGCCTGCTCCATGGGGAGGTCTACCCCCTCGTTTACCGCCACCTTGATATAGCCCAGGGCCTTGCCCGCGCCTGAGGCGAGTTTGTGGGCGAATTCCATCACCTCGGCCATGAATGACTCGGCAGGGATGATCCTGTCGATGAGGCCAAGGGCCAGTGCCTCTTCAGGGCCCATCACCTTCCCCCACAGGAGGATATCCTTGGCCCTGGCAATACCGACGAGGCGTGGCAGCCGCTGGGTGCCGCCGGCGCCGGGGACGATGCCGAGGCCGGCCTCGGGCAGGCCGATCAGGGCCTTGCCGGCTGCCATGAAGCGGTAGTCACAGGCCATGGCCAGCTCACATCCTCCGCCGAGGGCATGGCCGTTAATGGCGGCAATCACTACCTTCTTCATCCGCTCAAGGGTGTTGTTGGCGTCTTGCAACAGCTTCGAGAATGCCTCCGATTCCGCCTGGCTCATGGCTGCCATTTCCTTGATATCAGCTCCGGCGATGAATGCCTTTTCCAGCGCGCTGGTGACAACGACCACCGTCACGTCGTCCCTCTGTTCGGCCTCCCTGAAGGCCTTGAACAACTCAAGGCCAAACTCGCTGCTGAGGGGATTCGTCGGCGGCCGATTGAGGCTTATGGTCAGGACCCGCTCTTCCTGCTTCAGTGTGATGTAGTGGTAGCCCATGTGGTTGCTCCGTTTGTTGTGGGATTAATTTTCAGTTCACCTTCAGCACGATAGAGGCGGCGGTGTCACCGGCGGCACAGCCGGAGAAGAGCAGATACCCTCCCCCCTTGATGGCCAGCTCCTCGATCCCTTCGATCATGAGTCGGGCTCCGGTGGCGGCCTGGGGATGGCCGAAGATGAGTGAGGAACCGTAGTTGTTCATGCCGTCCAGATCCAGTCCCATGACCTTGGCCATGACGATGTCGTTGGCGGCAAAGGGATTGTGGGTTTTGACGGCTCCCAGGTCGCCGGCCCTGATGCCGGCATTCTCAAGGGCCATCTGCGCCGAAGGGGCGACAGCCGCGGCCATGTATGCCTTCTTGGTGCGGGCGAAGCCAAAGGAGACTACCTGGATCTCGATGCCAGGGTCGGCGCTCAGCTCCTTCGCCTTCTCCCGGGTGGTGACGCAGATGCCCGCGTTGCCGTCGGCCGGATGGGTCTGGGCGCCGAAGGTATGCACCCCCTCGGGCAGGACCGGTTTGAGGGCGGCCAGTCCCTCTCTGGTGCTGGTGGTGATCCCTTCATCTGTCTCGAGAAAAATTGACTTCTTCTTGGATAGCTGCACCTCGGCGGGGAACATGTAGCGTTTCTGGAACTCACGGTCATTGGCCAGGGCGTCCAGGTACTGCTCCTGCCGCCGCAGGGTAACGGCATCGCATTCTTCGCGGGTGACGCCATACTCTTTCGCAACGTTTTCCGCCGTCTGGATCATGGCCCCCCCTGCCCAGGGGTCTTTGCCGAAATTGTCCATGACCCAGTCCTCGGCAATCTGCTGCCCTCCGGGACCGTTCGGATTGGGCCATGTGGCGTGGGGGCCGTTGGAAAGGCGGTCAGCCAGAAGGCACCAGCTGTTATTGAACATTCCGGTTTCTATCCCCATGCCGGCCTGATAGATGGAGAAGGTGGAGGTGGAGCAGGCCTGACTGACCAGGATGCCGGGGGCCCCTTCCGCGCCCATCAGGGCCGCGGCCCAGGGGCCGCTGTAGAACCACTGTTTTTGGTAGACGGTGCTGCCGACCAGGACATATTCGATGGTTCGGGGATCCCACCCCTTGCTCGCGAAGAAACGCTTCGATGTGGCAGCGCCAAGGACGATGGCGTTTTCATTGGCCAGGGCCCCCTGCCATTTGGCGAAGGGGGTGCTGTAGTAGCCGCGGTAGGGGATATACGCCTTTTCCAACATTGTAGTTCCTCCTTTGGTGGGTCTTGTTAAGGGCGGTTGCCGATTCAGATCCGGATTCTGCCGTCCACGGCGTAGACACCTTTTTCGAAGGCCATGACCGGGTTCATGTCCATCTCCTGTATCATCGGCAAGTCATTAAGCAGTTGGGAGACACGCTGGATGAGGTTGATGACGGCACCCCGGTCAATCCCCTTCTCGCCACGCACGCCGTCCAGGAGGGCCGCGGTCTTTATGGAGGAAAGCATTTCCCCCGCCTCCACCCTGGTGACCGGCGCGATCTTGAAGGACACGTCCTTAAGCACTTCCACATAGATGCCCCCCAGACCGAACATTACCAGGTGCCCCAGCCCCCGCTCTGCAGTGGCGCCGATGATCAGTTCGCGTCCGCCGGGAAGGAATTTCTGGACGAAATATCGCAGCTTGCCGAAACTGCCCAGGCGGCTCTCCATGTCATCGACCGCTGCGTTCACGGCAGCGGCATCCTTGAGATTAACGGCAACACCGCCCATATCGCTCTTGTGATCGATTTCCTCGCAGTCGACCTTGACCACCACCGGGTAGCCGATCGCTTCTGCGGCTGCGACACCTTCGGCGGCGTTTGCCACTACCCGCCAGCGTGCTACGGGAATGCCGTAGGCGTCGAAGATGGTGTAGACGTCGGTGGCGGAAAGGACACTGCGGCCTTCCTGCCGGGCCTGCTCAATGATCGATCGTGCCTTTGCGGCATCGACATCGGTGAAGGTCTCAGGCAGGCCGATGTCACGGCGCTTCAGGGAGCCATACTTGACGAGAGCGCCCAGAGCCTTGGCGGCGTCGCTGGGGTTGGCATAAATGGGTACGCCGCCTTGTTTGAGAATATCCCTGGTGATCTGGAACCGCCCCTGGCTCAGGTCGGTCATGAAGTTGCAGACGATGGGCTTCTTCGCCAACCTGTTGACCTCAACAATCTGGCGGGCGACCTCGTGGGTGTCGGTGAAGGGGGCTGTGACGAAATTGATGAAGATGCTGTCGACCCCATCCTCGTCAAGGAGCACATCCAGGGCGCCGCGGAACTGGGAGCCGCCGGCTGTGGCCACGACATCAATGGGATTTTCCAGGGCTGCTTCGGGAAGCTGACTCTCCTTCAGCTTCTCGATGGTCTTTTCCCCAAGCTTCGGCACCTCCAGCCCGCAGGAGACGAGGACGTCGGTGGCGATGACGGCCGGCCCGCCGGTGTTGGTGATGATGCCGACATGGTTCCCTTTGGGGATCGGCTGGCTGGCGAATGCCATGGCTGCCCGGGCCATTTCCCCCTCATCGGTGAAGGAAAGGATGCCGGTCTTCTCGAAGATGAGTTCAGTGGCAATGTCGACTCCGGCCAGGGAACCGGTGTGGGAGGAAGCCGCCTTGGCCCCCTGCTCGGTACGGCCGGCCTTCATGGCCAGGATCGGTTTCTTTGCCGTTACCTCCCGGGCGGCTTCGAGAAATTCACCGGGATTGGAGAAACCCTCGGTGTAGAGGATTACCGCTTTGGTTCCCTCGTCCTCGCCATAGTAGCGGACGATTTCGGGGATGGAGATATCGCAGGCATTGCCGTTGGAGGCATAGAGCCGCTGGCCTACGCCGAGATCCGCCAGGGCCTGCATGATAAGGGCGCCAACTCCGCCGCTCAGGGCCACAACCGACACATAGCCGGGATCCGGGTAGGTGAAGGTGAAGTTGCAATACGCCTTCAGTTCGGGATCTGAATTGATGATCCCCTGGCAGTTGGGGCCAAAGACCCTCACGCCGAACTCTTTGCCCCGGCGGAGAAAATCTTCCTGGAGCCGCGCCCCCTCCTCGCCGAGCTCGCTGAAGCCGGCAGAGTTGATGATGACTGCCTTGATCCCCTTTTTGCCGCAATCCTCGATGGTCTGCGGCACGAACCTGCTCGGGATGATGACATGGGCCAGGTCTACCTGATCGGGGATCTCCTCCAGCGTTTTGTATGCCTTGATGCCGCACACCTCAGGAGCGCTGGGATTCAGAGGATAGATCTTTCCCTTGTAACCGTACTTCTGCAGATTGCGGATAATGACGTTGCCGATGGAGAGTTCTTTGGTGGAAGCACCGACTATGGCGACGGCTCTGGGTTTGAAAAGTGAGTCCAACATAGTTATCTTCCCTCCTCAAGCTGTTCGATAAAGGCTTCTACGTTAGTTTTGGTCTGCTCGTCGGAAACGCAGCGCATGTCGTTGAGATCGCCGGAGATGACCAGATGGGGGATGCCCGTTTCCTTTTCAAGTCGCTGGGGCATGCCGTAACGGCTGTTTGAGTTGCAGGGACAGGTTTTGGCATCATGGTAAATGATTCCGTCAATGCGGAACTTCTGCAGCATCTCCCGGATGTATCTCTCCTTGAACGCGTCGGAGCGGACAATGAAGAGTTCCAGGTAGGCCTTGGCCATGCTGCGCAAGGGATAGATTTCGTCAAAGGAAGGGAATATCCAGCTGCTGCAGTAGGTTGAGGCGACCACGTTTGCCCCGAGACCAGAAAAAAGCTCCGAATGCTGCCGCAGACGCCCCCAAACCGGCATGCCGTCCCAGTAGATGCGATAACCTTCCCCTTCCACTGCCCCCACCCCTGCTGAGACCCTCTGTTGCAGTTCGGCCAACAGGACCCTGTAATAGTCCACAGCTTCCCGTGTCCCCCGGAGGACTACGGCCGGGCCCATATGGATCGTGCCGTCAAAGAAGGTCAGGGGCGCTGGAGCCGCCACGGCCGTCTCCAGAACCTGCTTCCAGAGCTCGGTGCACTCACGGGAGAGCGCCACCACCTCCTTCAGCCTGTCCATGTCAAGCCTGCTGCCGGAGATCTCCTCCAGGGTCGGGATCAGGGCTTCCATCTGCCGCATCACATCCTGGATATGGGCGTCACTTACGACGTTAATGTTCTTTGGCGAGGTTATGCCGATGCAGGGGACCCCCAACTGTCTGGAATACCACGCGAACCAGTCCTGCACATCGCGGCACTGGTTGGTGTTATAGACAAGGACATCGGGTCTGGGGACGGATTCTATGCCCGGATAGGCCTTTGACAGGGGGGTGAACCCTTTCAGGTATGCGCCGATATCGGATGTCAGGTATGAACAGATCTCGGGCGAGTAGCCGATGGCGTTAGCCTCCGGAATGAGATCGGTTGAAAGTCTCGTCGCGCCGAGCATGGCGGCATGATTTTCGGGGAAATGCACGGCAAAACCCATGGCCCTCAGAAGTTCCGCCGGCCCCACGCTGGTGCACCAGGCAACCTTCTGTTTGCCGGTGGCGGCCGCCTCGTTCAGACCGAAAAAATAGTCGGCCATGATCTTGTTCATCAGGTCGGTTGCCTCGATTTTCTTTCTCGCCGGCTTGATTTCATCTTTCATCGATCTCTCCTTGGCAATCACCGGGGGGCCTACTGCTCCAAACATGCGCCTTTAGTCCTTACCTTCTCCTGCAAGGGCGTAGAGGGCTGCGCCGATGGCGCCTGTCAGTTGGGGGAACTCCGGAAGCATGACCGGACGTCCGATCATCTCTTCCGTCATCTGGACTATATAGGGGTTGTGGGCCACCACGCCGCCGGTCATGACGACCCGGTCTGTGATGGAATCCATCTCCAAGACCCTTTTGATCACCGAATAGAAGATGCCCTTGACGATGTCGCTTACCTTTTTGCCTTGCCGGATACTCTCAAGTACTTCCGTGCCGGAAAAAACCGTGCAGAAACTGCCAAGTTTGACCATCTCATGAGACTGGCGGGCCAGATCGTTCATCCCTTCCAGGGGAAGGTCGAGACGGCCGGCCATCTCTTCGAGAAAGGCGCCGGTGCCGGCGGCGCACTTGCGGTTCATCTTGAAGCTGCTGCGCCTGCCGGAACTATCCAGCTTGATGATCTTGTTGTCCTGACCACCAATGTCGATAATGGAGAGCTCACCGGAAAAGTTATGGCGGCATCCCCTGGCCAGGCAGCCGATTTCGGTCTTGCTCGTTTCAGTGACAAAAGGAACATTGGCTCTCCCGTAGCCGGTGGAAACGGCTCGTGCCACGTGGGACCGAGTTGTCCCGGCCATCTCCAGGGATATGTCGAGACAGGCGGCGGCAGTCACTGAAAAGTCTGTTCCGGACTTTTTGACCGCATGACCTATCAATTTGCCGTTATTATCAATGACAGCGACCTTGGTTCTTGATGCTCCTATGTCCAGGCCGACAAAAACAGGGTTAGTCATTCCTTGATGCTCCTCTGGAGGCAAGTCGTGAGTAGCACTTCTGACCTTGTCCTAATATAAAATATTGTTTTGCAGCTAACGTGCCCTTTCAATATCTCATCGATAAATCTGCTTATACCTCTAATTCTACTAGAAAATTCGTTACATTAATGTAAATACATTGTTTTAAACAACAAAGCAGCCGACGATATTTCGTCGGCTGCTTGCATAGAAACTCCTCTTACAGGACTAGGGCAAATGGGGGAAAAGGGCTTAAATTACAGAATCAAGAAATCGTTCAAAGGATTTGATGGGTGAGGAATTGAAAAGAGGCGATATTTCGTCGGAGAGGCGATATTTCGTCGACAGGTGACACAACAAAAGGCAGGGGCACCTAGTTTTTTTCTGCTGATTACGTGGATTCGAATAAAGGATGTTTTCTTTTGATCCCTAACTTCTTCATCCTTGAGTTTAGCGTTGTCGGTTTCAGGCCGAGGATTTCAGCTGCACCGTTCCTGCCACGGATCCGCCAGCCGGTTTTTTCCAGGACAGAGTTAATGTGCATCCGCTCCACCCCCTCAATAGTCATGGGTTCGCTGGCGGCCATGGCGGAACCATCCTGAATATCCACCACCAGCGTGGTGCCGTTATTCAGAATCATGGCCCTTTCGACCAGATTTCTCAATTCTCTTATGTTCCCCGGCCAGCGATAGCGCTCCATGGCCTCCATGTTCTTCTTGGGAATGCGCTCGACAACTTTGCCGAAGACTTTACTGAACTCCTCGACCATTGCCCATACAAGCAGCGGGATATCCTCCCGCCGTTCACGCAATGGCGGGACTGAAACGGGGAACACATTGAGCCGGTAGTAGAGATCTTCGCGAAAACCGCCGTCTTTGACGGCCTGGGCAAGGCTCTTGTTGGTTGCAGCAACAACCCTCACATCTACCTTGATCGGCTTTGGATTGCCCAACCGCTCGAACTGGCCTTCCTGGATGACCCGCAGCAGTTTGGACTGGAGCTCCAAGGGCAATTCCCCGATTTCATCAAGGAAAATGGTCGAACCGTTGGCAGCCTCGAATCGACCGATCTGGGTGGATACCGCGCCTGTATAGGCCCCTTTTTCATGACCGAACAGTTCGGCCTCGATAAGTGCCGCGGGCAATGCGGCACAATTCACCTTGATCATGGCCCGCGCCTTGCGGGCACTGGCATTATGGATGGCCCGGGCTATCAGTTCCTTGCCGGTACCGGTTTCACCAAGGATAAGCACCGTCGAATCGGTAGCCGCCACCTGTTTTATCTGGAGAAGGACATTCCTGATGGCCACGGATTTGCCGATAATCTCCTCATGCTTGTATTCAACATCGATCTGATCGCGAAGGTAGACATTTTCCGCTTCCAGCCGGTCCTTTAACTGCTGTATCTCCGACAGGGCGTTCTGAATTTTCTGATCGGCCCGTTTCCGTTCCAAGGCATTGGAAAAAATCTCCCATAACAGGCGGAGTCTCTGGGTGAGTTCATCGGGCCACTCCCTTTTTACCCGGTAAGAAACAAAGGTAATGGCGCCGACGATGGTGCCGCCGATGCTGGCCGGAATAAACATGATAGATTTTATGCCCCCCTGATCTTTGCAGTATTGTTTTTCTCTCCAAAATCTGTCGGGCAATTCATCGACATCAGAAACCCGGAAAATTTCTCCATTCAGAATCATGCTGATCCAGTCCGGTATCAGCTCGGCAATGACGGGTGGCGGCGGCTTGATGCCTGGCTTGGCGAAAGAATGGGTAATATGCAGAGAACTGCGATCGGTCGACAGATGCCAGATGCTGCTTCGCTCGAAACCCAGAAACTCGACGACATCCCGCAGACCCCTTTCAATCTTCCGGTCCACTTCACTTACTGGCAAATTAATGAACGCCGAGGAGAGATTGGAAAGGAAGGCCTCCACCTGTATGCGTTCTGCCTGAACACTTTCTTTTAACTTTTGAGCTGTTACATCCTGTACCACCAGCCCACAGCGCGTGACGGTTCCATCGTTATCCCTTAGTGGATACGAGCAAATTACCCAGATTCGCTCCTGGAACGATTTGTCCGGAAGCGGCTTGGGCACAACAATTTCGAGGTCGACAAAGGAACAATCCTCGGCGATGGTGCGGGACAGTACCGGCTCTATAGCCGAAGCAACCAGGAGGTCCACCTCTCCGAGGGTTTTGCCGATGTGGTCCTGCGCTGACAGATCGGCAATGGTTGCCATTCGATTGTTGAAATATATAAAGCGCAGGTCGCGATCAATTATCGATATCCCAAACTGGGCCTGTTCGAACAGCTGTTCCAGATTGCTGAATTTCCCCAGGAAGAAATCCGTATTGCTTGACGCTGGCTTGTTAGTTAACCCCATAGTGTCTCCACGGATATATAAACTATTGCCTGTCGCTGCATTAGGCACCGACGGAGTATCGTCGAGTGCTTTTGCTTCTAAAACGATGTAACTTGTTTTTGCCAACGTCATTTCTTGTATATTCGGCATGTTATCGAACTCATTAAATATTATGCTTCAACAGACATATTCAACGCAAGATATTGTTTTGTATTTTAGTAAGTAACAACTATAGAGGGGTAGAGAGAACTACCGGTCGCACAGAACCGAAACCCAGCTACGCTCCTGACATCACAATTTTCACGGAAGCAATTCTCGGAGGGTCTCCCAGGGGTCACCGATAGTGGTCAAATTTCCGCGCCGATTCAGACGCAAGAAAGCCGCAATTCCGGGAAACTGCGGCTTTCTTGCGTTTTAATGGTATTTCAGGGCTATTCGGCGACCATTGCCCCGAAATCCTTCTCAACCTGCCGGGGATCCTTTTCAAGCATGCCATGGACATGCTGCGACATGGGATCGGGAAAAATGTACTCATCCCCCTTCCCCACCCCTGCCAGGATGGCGGCGGCAACCTGATCCGGCGTTGCCTTGGGCATTTGCTGACCCGCCGTCATTTTTGTATCCACCGGACCGGGATAAACGCCGATCACCCGGATGCCCCGGGGAGCCAGTTCGGCACGCAAACCCTGGATCAGGGAGTGCACCGCAGCCTTTGATGCACAATAGGTCCCGTTGATCGGGAGGTTGACCAGGCCGATGACGGAACAGACGTTCACGATCGCCCCGCTCACCCGGGAGGCGAGCACCGGCGCGAACGCCCGGCACATGGCCAGGGTGCCGAAGTAGTTGATTTCCATCTCCTGGCGGGCGTTCTCCATGGCGGCCGGCCCCATGAACCCCATGCACCGGTTGACGCCGGCGTTATTGATGACCAGGTCCGCATCCCGGCACTGCTCCGCCGCCCCTGCAACGCTGGCAGCATGGGTCACGTCCAGCCGGAGGGGGACAACCCTGTCGTCCCCACTATGGGACAATTCCGCGACTGCGGCAGTGCTCCGCCCAGCGGCGTAGACCTTTGCAACCCCCTTGTCAAGCAGCGCCTTGACCAAGGCCCCGCCGATACCGCCGTTGGCACCGGTCACTAAAACTGTTTTTCCCTTGAGATCCATAACGATTCCTTTCTATGATGCCGCAGACTTACGGTGAATACTCCCCTCCAGGGGCATCCCCTTCTGTCAGGGCAACCAGCTTATGTTTTTCAGCGGAACTCCTTCCTTGTAGTAGAGGGATGGGCGAGAATCTCAGATAAGGCATCGAGCCCCCCTGCTGCCCCAGCATCGTGCACTCCCGCGGGAGAGATCCGGCGCATCGGCATCCGCCCGGTCGGAAGCACCGCCGATCTCCCCATCCTGTCCCAGAACCGCGTAAAGGGCAATTGAGGCGTTTTCCAGTGCCGTTGAGACGCTCTGCGGCCGCCTGGCAGAATCGGACAGGGCACGCAAGGTGTCGCGGATGATGCCGACGGCCGGCGACGGGCGACTGTCTTCCCGAGCCTCTTGCAGTCGCTCTATACATCTGCCGATGGCCAGGGCTGCAAGTCCCCCCTCAACCAAGGCGAGGTGATCGGTATCATATCTCGTTGCCATGGCAACCAGGCGGATCACCCGGTGGTGCATCCGCGCCCGTGATCTTTCCTTCGCCACCGGAGAATCCGCCGCGGCAAGGAGTTGCATATCATTCGCGATGGCTGCCAACAGGGAACGCAGACGGATTCCGGGATTGATCGGTATCAGGTACCGGTAGGCAATCCAGGCGCTGCCAACTCCCATAACCATTGCAACCGCCCCAAGGGCGAGGTCGGCAGGGACGACGACGATCGGCACTCCAGGCTGGGTGACAAAAATGAAAAAGAGCGTGGCGTCGGTGGCGGGAATGGCCGTTCGCCGGTACGACATGGCAAGGACGCCGCACAAGACGAAGGGAGCAACGGTGACCCCCATGACCAACGGATCGGTTACCCCCGAAAGCATCACGATCCGGCAGAAAACAGCGGTGGCCGATCCGATTGCCGCGCCGCAGAAAATCTGTCCGACAAAGAGTGCGGGATGTTCTTTGGTGGAAAAGATGCTGATCATGATGGATATGGCCATCAGCATCAGGGGGCCCTTTGTCCAACCGGTCAGCGACCAGGTAACGCCCACCACACCAATGGTCCCGAAGGCGCGAAGGGCCGCCCGGCGCGCTTCCTGCCAATCCCGGTGGCGGAGGAACAGGTTCGAGGGCTGCGTGTCGGGGGGGTCGGCCATGGTGTCGTAGCCATCCAGTACGAGCCGAAGCGAGGTGACGATTTCGGTCAGGGACTCGCCCAGCAAGGGGAGATGCGCCTTTGCCTCGGCCGCTGTCGCCGCCATTTCGGAGGTGCAGTTCACCCTCGATGAGTTCTCCAGCTTGTCGGCGACCTCTTCCAGGTGCCGGGCGAGGAGATCCCGCCAGTAGCCGTGGCGGTGGTCGTTATCATTGTGCCGGGCAAGCTGTTCCCCGGCCAGCCGTCCGACGGCCAGCAGGGAGAGGAGTGACGTGATAAGGCTTCGCGCGTGACGTTTTTGCCTTTTTAACCGCAACGACCCCGCCCCGACCACATCCAGCACGCTTTCAATCTCCGCAATCTCGATCAGGATATCCTGCTCCCGGCGAACCAGGGTTCCCCCCCGTCCCTGACGCAGCAGCAGCGCCAGCCACGCGACGCTATCCGCTGCAACACGGCGCAGGCGGTTTTCAAGCTCATCGCGGGACTGGCGGGGGGTGAAGAGGGCAGTCACTGCCGTTGCCACGACAATCCCGACAACGATGCAGGCGATCCTTCCGAAAGCGATGCTGTAGACGTGGAGCGGGTTCTGGTGGCCGCTCAATGCCACGACGGCACAGGTACATGCAGCCATCAGGAAGGCGTAGGAGCGAAGACCGTACAGCAGATTACCGATGCCTACGCACGCCGCGATCCAGAGGGAAAGGGCGATGGTGAGCGCCATGGGCGAATCGGCATACAGAATCAGCAGCAGCCCCGCCACGGAGCCGATGGCCGTTCCGATCAGGCGATAAAAGCTCTTCTCGAACAGGAGACCGCGCGTTGGCTGAATCACGATGAGCGCCGTCATTGCCGCCCAGTAGGGGTTCTCCAGTTTAAGGAAAACGGCGGCCGCCAGCGCCGCGAGGGCGGCTGCCGCGCCCCGGCCGGCAATGACCAGATGCGGCCAGTGGTGGGCGATGAATCGTCGGATGGAGTTATGCATTACCGCTTTCCCCTCCGCCGTGCATCGCTCACGGTTGACTCCAGCCGCTCGATGAATTCCGCCACCCGGGCAATTTCACCATCGCTGAAGGGACTGAGCAGCTCGTTTTCAAGAGACACCACCGTTTTCCGGATCCGGGCCACGATTTCGCGCCCCTCGGGAGTCAGGCGGAGCAGTTTCGCCCGACGGTCCGTGACGTCTTCCGACCGCTCCATGAGCCCCTTGGCAACAAGGGTGTCGAGGAGGCGGACAAGGGAGGGACCCTCGATGCCGACGGACGCCGCCAGGTCCTTCTGGCGGGTCCCGTCACCGAGGAGATTGAGGTGCAGAAGAGGCCGCCAGGTGGCATCGGTCAGCCCGGCAGACTGGAACTCGGTATCCAGGACCTGGCGCCAGTGCCGCGTCAGGAGCCCGAGTCGGTAAAAGAGGTTGCCGCGGTCGATTCTCGAATCATGTCTGTTCATATAATATAAATAGCACGCTATTTATTTGCTCGCAATCTATTTATATCCCATAGACTCTGCGCTCCTTGGCCGCCCCCTCCATGCTCCGTTCCGGGGACGCCCCATGGAAAAAGCGCTTGCAAATGGCCGGAGGGAAAAGCATAGTTCCCGGTTAGAAGCAGACTTCGAGGAAAGGAGCGCCAACCATGAAAATCCGCAAGAAGATTCTCGATTTCGAGTACGAAGAGGTTCTCGATGCCCGGACCCGTGAGCTGATCCGGGTTGGCTGCGCCGTGGCGGTGGGGTGCCCCACCTGACTGAAGAAGCACTTCGCGGGCGCGAAGGAAGCGGGTGCTACGGACGCCGAACTGAAGGAAGCCCTGGCCTACGGGATCATCGCCCCGTCGGGGCGGGCAAAAAATTTCGTGATGAATCTGGCCGGGGACTTGGAACTCGGCGACTGACGAGGAGGCATAAGAAAACGGGATGACGGGAAGAGGGTTTACGGCACGACACTTCAGGGAACGGAAAAAACGCATCTCCATCCGCCGCAACGTCATGAACCTGTCGCTCCCGGTCCTCCTCTCGTCGCTCTTCCAGCGGCTCGTGGCCATCGTCGACATCTTCCTCGTGGGGGGGCTCGGCGCAGCGGCCATTGCGGCCACGGGACTCGGCCAGCTCCTCGTCTTTGTCACGATGACGGTCTTCTGGGGGCTCGCCACCGGCACGACGGTGGTGATCGCCCACCTCTGGGGAGCGGGACAGCGCCATGAGGCCCGCCGGGCCGCCTTTGCCGCCTGCCTCGCCTGCGCCGCCATGACCGCGGCGGCATCAACCCTCGGCTGGGCCTTCGGCGGCGACCTGGCAGCATTCCTCGGGGCCAGGGACGACGTGCTCCACCTGGCCTCCGGCTATACCCGGCTGGTCTTTCTCTACCTGGCCTTCACCACGGGCCTCAACATCCTCTCGGCCATCATGCACGGCAACGGCGACACCCGGACCCCCATGACGGCCATCCTCCTCGTAAATGTCCTCCACGTGCTCATGGCCTGGCCCCTCATCTACGGCAAGCTCGGCTTCCCTGCCCTGGGGGTGACCGGCGCAGCCATCGCCATCAATGCCTCCGAGGCCATCGGCTTTCTGTATCTGCTGATCCAGGCCCTGAGGCTGCGCTACATCCGGATCGGATGGCCCGGCATGGGGCTCTTCGGCCGCATCTGGCGGGTGGGGTGGCCCGTGGCCCTGGAGCGGATCGCCCAGCAGGGGGGACAACTCTTCTACTCCAAATTCATCATCGGCTACGGCACCGCCGCCTACGCGGCCCACCAGATCGGGCTCTCCATCGAGTCCCTCTCCTTCATGCCGGGGGCCGGCATGGGGATCGCTGCGGCCACCCTCATGGGGCAGGCCCTCGGGGCAAAAAAATACCGCCGGGCGCGGATCAGTCACCGTGAGGCGCTGCGTCTGGCGGTCTTCGTCATGGGGACCATGGCGGTGGTCTTCCTGACGCTGCCGGGGCCGCTCATCGGGCTCTTCACCCGCGACCCGGCGGTCATCGAAAAGGGGATCGTCTTTCTGCGGCTCGTGGCCTTTGCCCAGGTCCCCCTGGCCCTCTCCTTCGTCTACGCCGGAAGTCTGCGCGGCACCGGCGACACTTTCTACGTCTTCCTGGTGACCCTCGGCGTCATGTGGGGGGTGCGTGTCTTTCTCTCCTGGGCCGCCGCCGACTGGCTCCACCTCTCCCTCTATGCCGTATGGGGGGTCTTCGTCATCGACTGGTACGTGCGGGCCGCCGCCTTCTGGTGGCGCTACCGGCAGCGGGACCTCCACGCGGTCATCATCTAACTGAAACGGTCAAGTTTTCGCAATGTCAAGGAAGGCGAGCATCTGCGCGGAGACGCACTGCATGTGCGTCGCACAAGCAGACGCGGAGCCTGACGCCGAGATTGCGGAAAATCGACCGTTTCTTCTATTTCTGAACCCATCGGCCGTTGGCCAGCTGCATCCACCACCCCGGCTTCGCCGCCTCCCGCTTGGCATCGGCGTAGGTGGCAGCCGCCTTGGGGAGCACCTGGCCGATGGCCGCCTTTGATTCGGGCTGCTTGTTGAGCTTGAGGATCGCCTTTGCCATGGCGGTGATGACGATCTTCCGGTTCCCGTTCTCCGCCTTGACCAGGGCCTCGTCCTGGGGGGTGGCCTTCCCCTTGTCGTGGACCGACACGAGCCCCTGGTTGGTTTCCCCCACCACGCCCCGGTCCCGCAGGGCATCGAGCTGTGGCAAGCGCGCCTTCATCTCGTCGTAGGCCGTGAGCACCTCGGGCATGCTGGAGATCTCAATGGCCAGCTGGTCCGCATAGTTCTCGGCGGCAAAGGCCTCGCCAACCAGGGCAAAGGAGGGGAGCCTCTCGAAGAGCCTGCTCTGGGGACCGGCGTCCGGCGCGGGTTTCTGCTCGGCCGGCTTCTGCCCGTCAAAGGCCGGCTTCTCCTCGCCCTGCTGGAGGAGCATATCGTCAAGGGACTTGTAGGCCTCCTTCACCGCCTTCTCGGGAAAGTAGACGTTGACGGTGATAATGGCGCAGGCGGCGAGCATTCCGCACAGACCGGCGATCAGGGCTTTCATGATCGTACGTTTCATGGATTCCTCCTCGTTTCGCATAGTTGTCCAGGTACTATACCACATCGGCCCCGGGATGTAAGGTCAGAGCTCTCAGTCACGCCACTGGAAGTCAGTCTGGATGGGGGGTTCCGCCGCCGGCCCCTCTTCGCCCTGCGAGGTCGTTTTCCCCCGAGTCGCTGCCTCCTTGATGGCGGTGAACAGGTGTTCAAGGGCAATCCGGTTCTGGACCGGCGCCACGGAAACGCTCAGGTCCCGGACACCCAACAGATTGGTGTGGGAGATGTCGAGGGTGGTGAAGGTGAGGTAGCCGTCCTCCAGGTAGGCACTCACCTCACCGCGATCGAAGGGGCGGTCGCCGCGGAAGAAAAAGCCCCGCAGCTTCTTGCCGGCAAGCCGTTGGAGAAACTCCTTGGAGAGGAGCATCTTCTCACCCTTGGTATCCCGCGCCCAGAGTTCGGTGAAACCGTCGAGCCCCCCTATCCCCTTCCCCTCACCATAGAGACTCACGACCCCGTCCAGCCGGCCGGAGACATACCCCTTGATCTGGGGAAAGGCATCGCAGAGGCGCTTCATGCTCAGGTCGTACACCAGGATATCACCTCCGTAGACAATCCCCCCCTTCACAGCCACAAACCCCCTGCCGAGCACCTCCCCCCCGGAGAGCCCCGACCGAAGGGACGTCAACTCCATGACGCCGTTGTCGCCCCGCAGGAACGCCGTCGTCTCTCCCAGTTCCAGGGGACCGAAACGGACCTTGCCAACCGTGAGGGTCCGGTCCCCCGCCGGCGTCTGCCGGAACCGCTTCAGGAGCAGCGGGAAGTTTTCCTTCGTGAAACTCACCTCTTCCCGGGGTCGCCGGTACGGGTCGGGAGAGGAGTCAAAGGAGAGGGGAACGGTGCCCCGCACTTCGCCCACCAGAAATTTCTGGGAGGGGACATCGATACTCACCCCGTCGAGGGTCAGGGTGCCGTCAACTCCTCCCTCCTTCCCCTTCAGGACGGCGGTCCCCTCGGCGGCCACGCTCCCCGTCACGGTCGCTTCCTGAATGAACCGGGGAAGGGCATTCACCACCGGGTCGATGAGACGGTCGAGGGGGGTTGTGGGGAGCGTGAAGGCAAGGTGCCCGGCCCGCTGGGGCGAAAAGGCCCGGTCCACCTCTCCCCGCAGCCGGAAGAGGGCGCCCTCTCCCATGGTGGCGACTCCCTCCTGCAGCACGACCCGCTCACCCTCCACCCGGCCGGCAAGCCGTGCGCCTCCCCCGGCGAGAAGGCGCTTTCCCCCCTCTCCCGCCAGGGCGATGCCGTCGGCACGCATCTCGACCCGGGCCGATAGCCCTCCGGCGCGGGCGAAGGAACCGGAGGCGGTGCCGGAGAAGAGGCCATCTGCCGGGATGACCGGGGGCTTTCCCGGAAGGAGTCCGGCCATGGCCGCAAGCTTTCCCTCCCGGAGCCCCAGGGAAAAGGTGGCGCCGGTTGCGGGAGCGCGGGGATCAAAGGCAACGCGGCCGCTCAGGGTTCCGTCGAAGAGCTTTCCCCCCAGCTCCGCTCCCCCTTGGGACCGCGACAGGGCTATCCTGAGCGACGGCGTCCCCGCCGCAATCCCCCGGATGACGAACCGGTCGGCGGAAACGACTCCCCCCCCCTCGAACCAGCGCCCCTGGGGATCGGCACGGAGGTTTCCCCGGAGCGAGGCCGAGAGCCCCGCGGCGTCGGCATCGCCATGACGCACCGCCCCCCCGGTCACCTCAAGGGAGAGGGGAACGGGTGCCGGGGCCGGCGCCGGTTTCCCGGCGGGAAGTTTCAGGGTAAGCCGGTCGGCGGAGACAGCCGTGGTGGCAAGGCGGCCCCGGAGATCGGCAAGGGTAAGGGTCCAGTCCGTGAAGTCGAAGGAGGTACTGAGGTCGCCCCTTCTCCCGTCGAATTCCCCCCCATTGAGCCGGGCCGTGCCCGTGGCTGCCAGATGCTCTCCCTTGCGCGTGAATCGGGAGCGGACATCCCCCTTCCCGAGGGCGACCCGCTTCCCCTTTGCATCCGCCGCCAGGGAATCTATCCTGATGACGACATCGCCGTCAAAGGCCGCCGGCTCCTCCCCCTGCAGGTCAAGGGCGAGGGAGGCCGTGCCGCCGGTGGGCCGGAGGCCATAGCGTTCCGTCTGGGGCGCAAGAGCCGCAAGGGGTGCGGCGGGAACCCGAAGAGACACGACCAAGGGCCGTGGTGCGGCCGGCCTGAAGCCAAGGCGCCCCGTGACCGGCAGCCCCATGATCCGGGCCGCCAGCAACGGGACCTGGAGTTCCCGCGGCCTGAACCGGCCCGACAGGAGCAGGGTGAAGGGAAGGTCGACCCGCTGGATGAGGGCGCCTTCCGTATGTCCCTGGGTGGCGAATTTCCCCTTGGCGAGGAAACCCTCCCCGGCCGGCGCCAGGGACACTGTGCCGGCAAGCCCCCGGACGAGGGACCGACCGTCGAGGGAGACGGCCACATCCTGCGCGCTGACGCTCCCCTTGATGCCGGTCACCCCCCGGGCACCGTCGCCGGTGACGTGGAGCCCCCGGCTTCCCAGCCGGCCGGCAAGGGAGACGGAGCGCCCCGTCACGGCGGCGACCATGGGTGACAGACGCTGAAGATCCACATCATCCAGGCTGACATCGGCGACGAAGGCCCGCTCCCCCCGCACCCGGCTCACGGTGGCGGCAACCCGGGCCGTTGCGAGATCCGCAAGGGCTATGGTGAGGTTCTTAACCTGCGCCTCGTCGCGCCGGAGATCATACTCCCCCCCCAGGGTAACGCGACCGGCGAGGGGAATCGTTGCCTTCCCGCCCACCACGGCGACATTCCGGAACTCCGCGGCCCCGTCGGCCCGGATGATTCCCCCCTGGAAAACCGTCTGGAGCCGCAGCGCCGCGGTCCCCCGCTCCAGCGAAAGCTCCCGTCGCTTGAGCAGATCGGCAAGGGGCGCCAAGGTCAGTGAAGGGGCGGTGAGCACAAGGTCAAAGGCAGTTTCAGGCCCGGGACGGGCGCTCCCCTCCACCCGGTAGCGGTTCCCTGCTCCGTCGGCAAAAGCCAGGTCCAGGCGCGAATCGGCCGATCCCCGCGTGGTCACATCCCGGAGCCGGAGCGCAATGCCGGTCAGACGCCGCCCGTCCACCGTCAGCGCCCCATCGCGGAATATCAGCTCGTCGATCCGTGTCTCGGCGGCGGAAGGCTTTTTTCTCGCGAGCCGCCGCTGGAACTCCGCCACATTCCAGGCCCCGGCGCTGCTTTTTTCCAGGATAATCCGCGCACCGTCGAGTTCGATGCGCCTGAAGCTGCGGACGCCGCGCAGCAGGCCAGTCCAGCGGGGGGTGACGGCAAGGGTATCGACCGCGGCAAGAGGAGCTGCGGAAAAGCCCGGGGGATTGGCGATTGACAAGCCACGGATAACGACGGTCCTGCCGTGGAGTTCCACATCGGCAACAGTCACGGGGGAATGGAGGGAGTCGGTGAGGATGCGGGAGAGATGACGGGCCGCCGGAGGCGATGCCAGATAGAGTTTCAGGGCGAAGAGGACGGCGAGGATGAGGAGCACCGCGACCGCAAGGATGCACGCGAAGGCCCTTCGGCGCGCCGGTGGAGGCGTCTGTGTTGGTGGCTCCGTGGTGTGGGTCATTGCGGTGGCTTCCCCCTGTGAGGAGACTGTAACCGGGAAGGAGACCGATGACAAGTGCCCATGGGGTGGCGGAAGGAGCCCGTGATGGACACTGGCCCGCCATGGGTAAGAATGAAAAAACCCCGCTTGAGCGGGGCTTTTTATTGCATTTCTGATTGAATCAGCAGCACCGACCCTCGGGACGGCAGGCGGAATTATTTCTTCTTGGCGGCGACGACGTCCTTGAGGGCCTTGCCCGGACGGAACTTGGGAACCTTGGCGGCAGCGATCTTGATCTCTTTGCCGGTCTGGGGGTTCCTGCCGGTGCGGGCCTTGCGGGTAGACACCTCGAAGCTCCCGAATCCGACCAGGGTCACCTTGTCGCCCTTCTTGAGGGCGTCGCTCACGGCGCTGATAACGGCCCCTACAGCCTTGTCGGCGGCAGCCTTGGTGAGGTTGGCAGATTTCGCTACAGCATCCACAAGTTCAGCTTTGGTCATGATCAACCCTCCTTTTTAAGGTAATTCTGGCGAATACTATAGACAGAAATTCCCACTTTGCAAGGGATTATTTAGAAGAAAATTATTTTTTTATGAGCTGTAAACCGTTGCCCCGCAAGGGATTAGCGGTTTTCGTACCGTCGCGGCAGACGCCCGGCACGCACCCAGTCAGGCAACCCCTCTGAATCACTAGCGTTTTCGTCAGCAGCTGGCGTGTCCTGCTCGCCATCGTACGCCGTGGGCTCGGTACCGGCGATGAAGCACTCCTGGATCGCCCCCGGGCTCCCTTCCCGTGCCAGGCGGCCGGTACGGGGATTGATGGTGGCAAAGGTGACGTCAGCGGGCTGTGAAAAGTCCCTCACGGGGATACCCGCCACGGCCCGCTGCATGAACTCGGTCCAGATGGGCGCCGCGGCCTGACCACCGGACCCCCCCGCGCCGAGGGACTTCTCCTGGTCGTACCCCACCCAGACCCCGGCCACCAGTTGTGGCACGTAGCCTACGAACCAGGCGTCCTTCATGTCGTTGGTGGTGCCGGTCTTTCCGGCCACCGGACGGCCCAGTGCACGGGCCCGCTGGCCGGTGCCACTCGTGACGACGCTCTCCATGAGGTTGGTGATGATGAAGGCGGTTTCCGGCGCAATGACCGGCACCGCCGCAGGCCCCCCGGAGACGGCACCGGACGCGGGGGGAAGCGAGGCATCCGTAAGGGTTACCGTACTCTGGTTGGTGAAGGTCGGGATGACCTGCGGCGCCGTCTCCTCAAGGACCCTGCCGTCGGCATCTTCCACTTTGGTGATGACGTAGGGGGTGGTCCGGTACCCCCCCGAGGCGAAGACCCCGTAGGCCGCGGTCAGCTCAAGGGGGGTGACGCTGGACGAGCCGAGGGCCAGGGTAAGGTTCGCAGCCAGGGGCGAGGTGATGCCGAGCTTTTTGGCATAGTCGATGGCATCACCGACGCCGATCTGCTCCAGAATCTTGACGCTCACCACGTTGATGGAATTGGTGAGGGCCTCCCGCATGGTGACGATACCCCGATAGATGTTGTCGTAGTTTTTCGGCTTCCAGGCCTTGCTCCCGCCGCTCTCGTATTCAACGGGGGAATCGTCGAAGGTGGTTGCGGCCGTGAGCCCCTTGTCGAGGGCGGCGGCATAGATAATCGGCTTGAAGGCCGAACCGGGATTCCGTTTCGCCTGGACGGCCCGGTTGAACTGGCTCCTGCGGAAATCATACCCTCCCACCATGGCCTTCACGGCGCCGGTCAGGGGATCGAGGGCAACCAGCGCCGCCTGGGCCTCGGGCTCCTGGTCCAGGGCGAATACAGCCCCCTGCCTGTTGGCGTCGGGGGTGAGCACCGAAACGAAAACAACACTCCCCAGCGGCAGCGACTTTCCTTTCCCCTCCTGTTTGCCCCAGGCATTCACGAACTGGACCTTGCCAGCCCAGGCCATGTTTTTCCGGGAGATGATGCCGGTTCGCTCGCCGACGCGGATGAACGCCTCACCCTTAGCCGGGTCAACGGCGGTGACGACCCCCTGATAGGTGCTTCCCTGCTTGAGGGAAGCGGTATCGATGCCATCTTCGATTTTCTTGCAGAAGTCGTCCACCTCGGACTCCACAAGGTACTTGACCGCCCCCCGGAACCCCTGGCGCTTGTCCACATTCTTCAGGCCGTTCACCACCGCCTCAAAGGCCCCCTTCTGCATTTCTGCGTTCATGGTGGTGTAGACCTTCAGCCCCTCCTTGTAGAGCCGGTCCATGCCGTAAGTATCCTCCAGCTTGATCCGAATATGTTCCAGAAAGTATGCCGACTGTTCGTTGTTCACCTTTTTCATGGACTTTATCACGATGGGGGTCGCCCGGGCATGGTCCGCCTCGGCCTGGGTCACGTACCCTTCCCGCACCATCCGCTCCAGGACGTATGCCTGCCGCTCCCGGGCCCGGTCCAGGTGCTTGATGGGGGAGTAGGTGTTGGGAGCCTTGGGGAGTCCGGCGAGCATGGCCATCTCGGCCAGGTTCAGCTGCTCCACGTTCTTGCCAAAATAGGTCTCGGCCGCCACCTGGACCCCGTAGGAGCCCCCCCCCAGGTAGATCTGGTTCAGGTAGATGTAGAGGATGTCGTCCTTGGAAAGCATCTTCTCCATGCGGGTGGCAAGTATCGCCTCCTTGAACTTTCGGGAGTAGCTCTTTTCGGGAGTAAGGAGCATCGACTTCGCCACCTGTTGGGTGATGGTGGATGCCCCCTCCTTCTTCCGCAGGGAGAGGAGGTTTTTCACGGCGGCCCGCGCGATCCCCAGGTAGTCGAGCCCCCTGTGCTGGTAGAAGTTGGAATCCTCGGCCGACACGAAGGCCTGGATCAGCTTCCGGGGTATCTTCTCCACCGGCACGACGGTGCGCCGCTCCAGGTAGAACTCACCCACGAGGCTACCGTCGTCGCCATAGACCTGGGAGACAATGGGAGGCCTGTAGTCGGCGAGCCGGTCAACCTTCGGCAGGGAGGCATAGAGATAGGTGAAATATCCGAATACGGCGAGAAGGCCGGCAACACCGAGAGTGACGAGCGTGATGACGACAAATTTCCATGGATTTTTGCCTCTCCGCCGGTTAACGTGGTGAGGGTTGGGGTTCTGTCTGCCGCTGGAGAGCGTCATGATGGTCTCCGAATCTGATATACTGCTGTGGCGCTAGTGGTCGATAACGTTTCACCTTAGCCCAGATGCCCATGGCAGTTCAAGACTGTTATTCTATGACCAGTGAGGGTGACAAGACCCTGTCCCCATCACCACAGGAGGGAACCGGCATGACGAAGAGAGGGAGAGGGGGAAAGCACAGGGGACGGGGGGGGATAGGGGCTCTGACGGGGCTGGCACTGCTCCTCCCGTGCGCGGTTGCTCACGGCATGGAAGTGACCCCCTTCCGGACCGGCAACATGGCCCCCCTGGTCCAGATCCACGGCCTGCCGGTGCCGGACAGCGCCCGCATCCTGGCACCACGGGAAGGTGAGGTCTCCGTCGTCGTCGATCTGGCCAACAACTACGCCGTGACCGCAAAAGGGAATGAAAGCGTCACCTTCGACGGCGAGACGTACCGGGTCGGCCTCGACCTGCGCTACGGCTTCGCTTCCGGGGTGGAGGCGGGCATCGAGATCCCCTTCGTCTTCCATTCGGGAGGTTTCCTCGACGGGTTCATCGAAGGGTTCCACGACGTCTTCAACTTCACCAACGGCGGAAGGGAATACGCCCCCCGAGACCGGCTCCTCTACCAGTACGAAAGAAACGGCATCGACCAGTTCAGGATCGACAACAGCGGGGGGGGAATTGGCGACATCCGCCTGACGGGGGGGTTCCAGCTCTACGACGACCGGGCCGAGGCTCCCCGCCGCCTTGCCCTGCGGGGGGCGCTGAAGCTACCCACCGGCGACAGCGATCGGCTGCGGGGAAGCGGCAGCGTCGACTTCGCCCTCTGGCTCGCCGCCAGCGACGACTACCGGCTCGGCAACTGGGGGCACCTGACCCTCTTCGCCAACGCCGGCGGCACGGTGATGGGAGACGGCAACGTGCTCGAGGACCAGCAACGGGACCTGGTGGCGGCGGGAACGGTCGGGTTCGGTTGGAGCCCCGTGGACTGGCTCGCCATTACGGCCCAGGCCACGTGGCATTCCCCCCTCTACCAAGGGAGCGAACTCCGCGAGATCAATAACGACACGCTCATGATAACAGGAGGATTTGACTTCGCCTTCACGGAGCGGACGTCGCTGGACATCGCCATATCCGAGGACCTGAGCGTAAAAACCGCCCCCGACGTCACCTTTCACCTGGCCCTGCGGCAGCGGTTTTAGCCGTTGCCCCGATCGCTGGTGTGGCGCCGCTCCTCCCGGATCATGTCGAAGGCAAGGAGCGCCACGCCGACGCAGATGGCCGAGTCAGCCACGTTAAAGGCGGGCCAGTGGTGGGTTTTCCAGTAGACGTCGAGGAAATCGATCACCTCGCCGAGCCGGACCCGGTCGATGAGGTTGCCGACGGCACCGGAAAAGATAAGGGAGAGGGAAACCGCCGTCAGACGCTGATCATCCCTCAGCTTGCGGAAGGTGACGGCAATGACCACGATGGCCACCAGCGTAACCGCTATGAAGAAGGGGCGGCGGTAATCGAAGGTGGACAGGAAGCTGAACGCCGCCCCCTTGTTCCGCATGTAGGTGATACTAAAGAGCCCGTCGATCACCGGGATCGACTGGTAAAGCGCCATGGTCCGGTCCACGACGACCTTCGTTGCCTGGTCGAGGACAAGGGAGGCGCCGGTGATGATGGAAAAAATGCGGTAGTTGGGTTTCATCTTCCTACTTGACCGCCGCGACACACTTGGGACAGAGCGTCGGATGTTCGCTGTCGCCGCCGATCTGCTCATCATAGTGCCAGCATCGCTCGCACTTCTCGCCCGGTGCGGCACTGACCCCGATCTTCAGCCCCTTCACTCCTTCGGCCTCCATGAACTCGCCGGCAATGTCCTCCACCAGCTCCACCTTGGAAACGATGAAGACTGTCGCCAGTTCACCGACATACTCCTTCAGGAATGCAAGGAGCTCCGGCTCCGCCGCCAGAGTCACCGCAGCATCGAGGGAGTGGCCGATGGCCTTCTGCACCCGGGCCTGCTCCAGGGCCTTGGAAACCTCCCCCCGCACCGCCATGATCCGGGCCCAACGCTCCACCAGGGCCTCGTCCTTGCGCTCGGGACAGAGTTCGGGGAAGGATGCCAGGTGGACGTTCGCCTCGGCCCGCTTCGGCATGTACCCCCAGACCTCGTCGGCGGTGAAGGAGAGGACCGGCGCCATGAGCCGAACCAGGGATTCCAGCACGAGATACATGACGGTCTGGGCGCTGCGGCGCTCAACGGCGTCTTTCCGGCTCGTGTAGCGCTCCTTGATGATGTCCAGGTAGAAGGCACTCATCTCCACGGTGCAGAAACCGTTCACCGCGTGGTAGAGGATGTGGAACTCGTACTCGTCGTAGGCGGCGACGACCTTCTCCTTCAGCACCTCCAGCTGGTGCAGGGCCCACCGGTCCAGCTCCGTCATCTCCCCGAATGGCACCATGTCGGCGGCCGGGTCGAAGTCGTAGAGGTTCCCCAGTAGGTAGCGGCAGGTGTTGCGAATCCGGCGGTAGGCTTCGGCAAGGCGCGTCAGGATCTCCTGGGAGATCCGGACGTCGTCCCGGTAGTCCTGGGCCGCCACCCAGAGACGGAGGATCTCGGCGCCGTACTTCTTGATCACCTCCTCGGGGGCCACAACGTTCCCAACGGACTTGCTCATCTTCCGGCCGGAGCCGTCCACCACGAAGCCGTGGGTGAGGACTTCCTTGTAGGGGGCGGTGCCCCGGGTGCCGACGGAGGCCAGAAGCGAGGAGTGGAACCATCCCCGGTGCTGGTCGCTCCCCTCGAGATACATATTGGCCGGCGAGCCGAGCGCGGGGCGATTTTCGAGGACCGCCGCATGGGAAACCCCGGAGTCGAACCAGACGTCCAGGATGTCCATCTCCTTCTCGAAGGCGCTCTTGCCGCAGGAGGGACAGACGGTCCCCGGCGGGAGAAGCTCGGCCGCCTCCTTCTCGTACCAGAGGTCGGCTCCCCCTTCCATGAAGAGGTCGGCCACGTGGTGCATGATCGTGCCGTCGGCCAGGATCTCGCCGCACTCGGTGCAGTAGAAGGCAGTGATCGGGACCCCCCAGGAGCGCTGGCGGGAAATGCACCAGTCGGGGCGGTTCTCGATCATACCGTGGATCCGCTCGCGGCCCCATTTGGGCACCCAGGAGACCCGGTCGATCTCCTCCATGGCCTTTTTCCGCAAGTCGTTTTTCTCCATGGAGATGAACCACTGTTCCGTGGCCCGGAAGATGATCGGCTTCTTGCAGCGCCAGCAGTGGGGGTAGGAGTGTTCCACGCTCCCCTGCCCCACCAGGGCCCCCACCTCCTGGAGCTTCTCCATGACGCTGGCATTGGCGTCGAAGACAAACTGGCCGCCGAAGAACTCCAGGCTCTGGATGTAGCGCCCCCGGTTGTCCACCGGGTTGTAGATGTCGAGCCCCTCCACCAGGGCCAGCTCGTAGTCTTCCTGTCCATGGCCCGGAGCGGTGTGGACGCAGCCGGTACCGGCGTCGAGCGTTACGTGCTCGCCCAGGAGGACGATGGAGTCCCGGTCGTAGAAGGGGTGCCTGCACCGTTTCCTGTAGAGGATGTCGGCCCGGAAAGTGGCGACGACGCTCCCCTGCACGCCGGTGGCGGCCATGAAGGCATCCTTCAGCCCCTCGGCCACCACGAGGACCTCTCCGCCGGTCTCCAGGGCCACGTAGTCCAGCTCCGGGTGGAGGGCCACGGCCAGGTTGGCCGGGATGGTCCAGGGGGTGGTGGTCCAGATGACCAGGGACACCTTCTTCCCGGCCAGGGCCGGCACCGCGGCCGCGATGTCGTCCTGGAGGAGGAATTTCACGTAGATGGAGGGGGAGGTCTTGTCGGCGTACTCCACTTCCGCCTCGGCCAGGGCCGTGACGCAGGAGGAGCACCAGTGGACCGGCTTCTTCCCCTTGTAGAGGCCGCCGTTGTCGGCAAAGCGTGCCAGCTCCCGGGCGGTGATCCCCTCGTAGTCGGCGGTCATGGTAAGATAGGGATGATCCCAGTCGCCGATGACCCCCAGCCGCTCGAACTCCTCCCGCTGGATTTTCACGAACTTTTCGGCATACTCCCGGCACTGCTTGCGCATCTGGAGCTTGGTGGTGTCATGTTTTTTGGACCCCAGGTTTTTCTCCACCTGAAGCTCGATGGGGAGGCCGTGGCAGTCCCACCCCGGCACGTAGGGGGCGTCGAACCCCTGCATCCGCTTGCTCTTGAGGATGATGTCCTTGAGGATCTTGTTGAGGGCGTGGCCGATGTGGATGTGGCCGTTGGCATAGGGAGGACCGTCGTGGAGGACATAGCGGGGCTTCCCCTCACCCGCCGCCACGAGCTTGCCGTAGAGGTCGCTCTTGTGCCAGCCGGCGAGGATCTCCGGCTCCCGCTGGGGGAGGTTGGCCTTCATGGGGAAATCGGTAACCGGCAGATTCAGGGTGTTCTTGTATTCCATGGACGTCCTCCACAACGGGGTAATCGGCCGAAAAATGAAGCGCGGCGCGGGCCGGAAAAACGCTTTACGTTACTGACATACCAGTGAAAAGTCAAGGTGAAAGGGGGGTGCGGCGACGGGGTTTCTCCCCCCATTGACCGGAGGGGTAAGGGGGGTTAGAATTGAAAATGGAATGCACGGCATGACCTCCATGGAGGGCACGGAGCACCATCAATCACACCACCATCTCCCCTCGGATCTTCTGCCGGGGGGCAGGACACCCATGGACCAACAGATACGGATGCTCATCCTGGAAGACTCCGAGGACGACCTGCTCCTCCTGCTGCGGGAGGTGCGACGCGGCGGCGTCGATCCCATCTACGAGCGGACCGACACGGCCGAGGGCATGCGCGCCCTCCTCGACAACCGGGAGTGGGATGTGGTCATCGCCGACTACAACATGCCCCGATTCGGCGCCCTGGCCGGCCTCAACATCGTCCAGGAGCGGGGTCTCGACATCCCGTTCATCATCGTCTCCGGCAAGATCGGCGAGGATCTGGCGGTGGCCGCCATGAAGGCCGGCGCCCACGACTATCTCATGAAGGGGAATCTCTCGCGGCTCGTGCCCGCCATCGAGCGTGAGGTCCGGGAGGCCGGCGAACGCCGGCGCCGGCGTCAGGCCGAAGAGGCCATGCGAACCCAGTTCAACCAGATCAGCACCATCTTTGATTCCCTCAATGCCCTGGTCTACGTGGTCGAAATGGAGAGCTTCAAGCTCCTCTACCTGAACAGGTACGGCGCCCAGCTTTTCGGAGAGAACTGGGAGGGTCGCCCCTGCTACGAGGTGATCCAGGGGGGGAAGACGTTGCCGTGCGACTTCTGCACCAACGAAAAACTCATGCTGGACGGCAAGCCGCTCCCCCCCTACATCTGGGAGTACAAAAACATGATCACCGGCCGGTGGTACCAGTGCATCGACAAGGCGATCCGCTGGACCGACGGACGGCTCGTCCGGATGGAGATCGCCATCGACATCACCGAGCGCAAAGAGATGGAGCGGATGAAGGACGAGATGATCTCCGCCGTGAGCCATGAGATGCACACACCCCTCACCGCCATGATGGGGTTCACCGAGTTTCTGCTGGAGAACGAGGTGGAGCGGGAACAGCAGAAGAACTGCCTCCGGACCATCTACAAGGAGACAGAGCGGCTGAGCGAGCTGATCAACAACTTCCTCCAGCTCCAGCGGCTCAAGGCGAGCATGGTCAAGTTCCGGATCATGCCGGTGGCCGTGGGTCTCCTTCTGGCAGACGCCGCCTCCCTCTACGCCGCTGCTTCCAAGAAGCACCATATCGTGGTGGAGTGCCCGCCAGACCTCCCCCCGGTGCGCGGCAACGAGGAGCAGCTCTACCAGGTGGCCAGCAACCTGATTTCCAACGCTATCAAGTACTCGCCCGACGGGGGAGCCGTCACCCTCGGTGGGAAGACCGAGGGTGACATGGTCATCATCTGGGTGAGGGACGAAGGAATCGGCATCGTCCCCGAATTCCAGGAGCGGATCTTCGAGCGGTTCTTCCGGGTCGACAACAGCGATCGGCGGAAGGCGGGGGGAGCAGGCCTCGGGCTCACCCTCGTGCGGGAGATCGTGGCGGCCCACGGCGGCAGGGTCTGGGTGGAGAGCACCCCCGGCGCCGGGAGCACCTTCTTCGTTTCGCTGCCAATGATACGGGAGGGTGCTCTCTCAGCCTGAGGCCTCAGTGTGACAGCCAGAGGTAGTCGGCGTCCGCCACCGTGATCGAGCCGTTCTGAACCACCGGGTCGGGAAGGACCACCCGACTTGCAAGGCCGGGCTTCTCCCGGTCCACCTGAACCGGCATCCCTCCCCGGATGGCGTGGCCGCTCCCCGCGATGACCACCACGGTCCGCCGAGGGCTTTTCTTTATGTATTCCAGCATGTTGTACGCCATGGACTTGTTCCAGAGCATCTGGGCTTCACAGAAGTTCTTGAAAGTCTTGGCACTGGTGTCGTGGTCCGAGTAGGAGCGCCGGATCATGGCCATATAGGCACCGTCCACGTCGCAGGTGATGTCGGGAGGGAGTTGCCGCCGCTCCTGGGGAGAGAGGGACTCGAATCCCTGCCGCGCAACCTTGCGGGTCACCTCCCGGGGGACGTTGAGGCCGATGAGGGGGATCCGCTGGTCCCGGGCAAAGAGAAGAATGTCGCCGTAGATGGCCCACGGCAGATTCCAATTCTTCAGATAGATCCGCTGAAATGCCCCCTTGTCAGTCTTCCCCGCCACCCAGCGGTCCAGTTCCTTCTGACTCTCGGCGGTGAACATCTCCATGCCAATGGCCAGCGGGACCCCGGCCCGGTGGAGCTCCCGGATGATCCGCAACTGCAGGTCGTGGTGGTCCGGATTGTCATGGGTTTCCCCCACGTAGATGACCTTCGCCCCCTTCAGATCCGTGACCATCTCGTTGAAGGGAATCTCCTTCCGGTCCTTGAGCCGCACGATCAGGTCGTGGCTGAAACAGTTCCGTGCCACCACGGCTGTCATGACCAGAATGAGGGCGATGCCGACGAACCTGCCGAAACGCTTCATGTTTCCTCCCCGCAACTATCCCTCTGCCCCGTCATTTAGTGAACGTCACCACGCTCTCCCCGCCGATGGCAAGAGGGGTCTCCTTGACCCGGTTTTCGCCGCCGGAAAAGACGAGAAGCCCGTACCGTCCGTAGTGGGTGATCTTGAGGGCTGCCGCCTCGGCCCCTGCCGGCGAATTGGCAAGGAGCAGCGCCGCCACCCGGCCAGGAGCTTCGGGGCGGTTTGCCACCGCCAGAAGGAGGTCGCCGGTCTCCCTGTACGCCGTGTCATGCACGGAGAATCCGCCCGTCTCCGCCGTCACCTCCAGCGGCAACAGAGGCAGGAGACCAGGCCGCTCCGGCACTCCGCAGAGCAGGAGATCGCGCTCCGCCAGACGGGCGGCATCGGCAGCCTCCTCGCGGATCACCGGCGCGTCCCCCTGGCCCAGGGAGCGGAGCAGGAGCCGGAGAGTTCCGTCGCTGGCCCCGCACCCTTTCGTGACGACCGCCGTTAAGCCCGGGCTCCCCTTGACCCGGTTCACGGTGGGGGGAAGCTCGGCCGGCAACAGGATCCGGAAGATATCCACGTCAGGATCGAGCACCACCCGCTCCGGCGCTGCCGGGACGACGATCGCAAAAGGGGTTTCCTTCCCCGACACCTCCACGGTCCGATCGTACCCCGTCCCGCCCGCCTCCACCCGCACCGTCACCCCCAGGGGATAGTCCTCGCCGGCACTGCGAACCGCTCCCGTCACGAGCCATCCGGCCCTGTCGCGCCGGTTCGTCACCCCGGCAAGGACCAGGCGCGGCCCCCCTGGCCGGTGGAGCCAGGGAGCTACAAAAGACCCCAGGTCCTCTCCCGAAGCTCTGGAGAAGGCTCCAACGAAATCATCCCAGGAGGCGGCAACAAACCGCTTCTCCCGGTAGATCTCCCGAAGCGCCCCGAAGAAGGCCTCGTCGCCGATCCGCTTCCGGATCATGTGAAAGAGCATCGCCCCCTTGCCATAGCCGATGGACCGGGAAGCCGGGTCCACCCGGCCGAGAAACCGCCCCAAGGGGAAGTCATCACCCGCCCCCACCAAAGCTGCGTAGTCGGCCAGGATGCGAAAGCGGTAGTCGCGCCCCTCCCGGGCCGATTTCCGCTCTTCCAGGAGGTGGTCGGCCACGTAGGTAGCAAGCCCCTCGGACCAGTTCCCCTGCCGGTAGTCCACCAGGACGCCGTTTCCCCACCAGCAGTGGGCAATTTCGTGGGGGAGGCTCGTGTGAACGATGAAGGGGAGGCGGATCACCGTGCCGCCAATGAGGGTGTAGGAGGGGAAGCCGTAGCCGGTAGGAAAGAAGTTCTCCACCACGGCGAACTTCTCAAAGGGATACGGACCGAATATTCCGGCATAGAAGCGGAGGTAGTCGGCTGACGCCGCCAGGTACCGCTCCGCAAGGGCCGCGTTTTCGGGATAGAGGTAGGTGTAGAGGGAAATGCCGTCGACGTTCCGCTCCACGATGACGTAGGGGCCTGCCGACAGGGAGATCCCTTCCACCGGCCGGGCCTCCTCCCAGGTGGAAGTGGTGGTTCCCCCCTCAGGGGATCGTGCTAGGCGCCGGCCGGCAGTAATGGCCTCCATGCCTGCCGGTGCCGTGACCGTCACGCGCCGGGTCTTCGGCAGGATCTCCGGAGCCGGGTACCAACCGGCGTCGCTGCCGAGATAGATTCCTTTGGGAGTGATGGCGCCACTCACGCCGTAGGAAGGATCTTCGGTGACCACCGGCCGCTCCGGCGCCGGATCATTGAAGGTGCAGCGATAGCGGACCGTTACCCGCCGAGGGGCTGCGCTCCCCTCTCCGGTGAGCGTCACGGCAAGGGTTTCGCCGGAACGGCGGAAGAGAGTCCCTCGCCCGTCGACGGCAATTTCCTCCACCGCGGCCCCCGGGTTGAGGGAGAGGAGAAGCTGGCCGGAAGCTCCCGGAGCCAGCTCCAGGGTGCTCTCGCCGGACAGGAGATGGCGCTCCGGCTCCAGGCGGACCGCGATCTCCTGGCGGAGCAGCCGAACCTCGCCCCGGGCCGAGCAGGCGAAGAGGAGCACGAGGGACGAAACGAAGGCAACAAGAGAAAAAATGAGCGTCTTCATGGGATACAACTATATCACCAAAACGCCCGGCCGAAAGGGTGTCCGCCCCGTCAGGGGAGAGGTTTAAGCGGGATGAGGCGGGGGATGCGCTGGAGGTTCGGCTCGGCGAGCTCGCTTGGGCGCCCCCCCTCATGGCGTTACTTTTTGCGCTTTGCGCCGGCAAGCGAAAGGAGATCGGCCTGGGACGCCTTCCACGCCCCGTCCTCCCGGACCAGGCGGACCGACCGGGTGGCATACTCGGTCCCGGCCGGCCCCCCGTCCAGTCCAAACCTCCCCCGGACGTCGACGGCGCCGCCGCTGCGGGCCGACACCCTAACCTCCTGGAGCTTCTCCCAGCAGCAGGCGGGGCGGTGTGCCGCCCTCGCCAGCTTGCGGGCAAACCCCTCCCGGCTCTCCTTCCCCCCGGCGCTCGTCCGCTCATGGAGGGAAGCGTAGTTGCCGTCGCGCCACAGGTCAAGAATCTCTTCCAGGCTCCTCTGGGCCTCGGCAGCCACCTGCGGATCGGCGGACTGGGCCGGGCCGGCCATGGCAAGTATGACAAGGGCCGCTGCTGCCGCCCGACGAATGATGGTGTGCATGAAATCCCTCCCTCTGCTGCGGATACTCAGGCGTTAACGCTCGCTCATCGTAGCGCAGCATCGGAAGAGGCGCAAGGGTTTTGCTAGACCGTGCGATCCACCGACTCGGCCACGAGCCTGAGCTTCACCATGAGGGCCTCGAACTTCTTCGGTTTGAGGGACTGGGGACCGTCGGAGGAGGCCCTCTCCGGATCGGGATGGACCTCGATCATGAGCCCGTCGGCCCCGGCTGCCACGGCCGCCAGCGCCATGGGGGCCACGTAGTGGTAGTTGCCGGTGCCGTGGGAGGGATCGGCGATGACCGGCAGGTGGGTCATCTGCTTCAGCACCGGAATGGCGGAAAGGTCGAGGGTATTGCGGGTGGCTGTCTCAAAGGTGCGAATCCCCCGCTCACAGAGGATCACCGCCTGGTTCCCCTCGCTCATGACGTACTCGGCGCTCATGAGGAACTCCTGGATGGTCATGGACATGCCGCGCTTGAGGAGCACCGGCCGCTTCAACTGCCCCACTTTTTTCAGCAAGGCGAAGTTCTGGGCGTTGCGGGCCCCGATCTGGAGGATGTCCGAGTACTCGGCCACCAGATCCGCCGTCTCCGGGTTCACCACTTCGGTTACGATGGGGAGGCCGGTGATCTCCCGCGCCTTAGCCAAAAGCTTCAGCCCCTCCTCTTCGAGCCCCTGGAACGAGTAGGGGGAGGTCCGCGGCTTGAACGCCCCGCCGCGGAGCACCTGGGCGCCGGCCGCCTTCACTGCCTTGGCCGTCTCGATGATCTGCTCCTCCCCCTCCACCGAACAGGGACCGGCCATGACGATGATCTCCGTGCCGCCGATACTGACCGCATCGCTGATCCGGATGACGCTCGGCTCCACCTTCACCTCCTTGGAGGCAAGCTTGTAGGGTTTGAGGATCGGCACCACGCTCTCCACGCCGTGCATCGACTCGATGCTTTGCAGCACCAGCTTCCCCCGCTCGTCCCCCACGGCCCCGATCACGTCCCGCGTGGTTCCGTGGATCACGTGGGGCTTGTATCCCAGCTCCTTGATCCGCCTGATTACCTCGTCCCGGTCCTTTTTCGCTGCACCTGCCTTCATGACGATGATCATCCTTTCCTCCCTGTGGTCCCGGAACGACGAAAGGCCGGAGGATTTCCCCCCGGCCTTGTCATATCTGCGATATTGGTCTTAACAACTGAAAAAGCCGGGGATGGTCTCTCTGTCCACCCTCGGCTTCCGGTTTAGTGTGTAGTGTCTTCAGCTTCCCCTACAATAAACCTCTACCCTGGGCAGACGGCCTAAAATAAAAGCCGCACCAAAAGTTAAAGCTAAAGTAGGAAAAGAGGCTGAAATTTATCATGGGTTGTATAGTCGCCCAAATCATTAAAAAATGTCAAGCCTTAATTTTACCACCAATAGAGATGGGGGGATTCTTCTTACAGACGTAAAGCAGCCGTCCAGACCGCTTCTTGGGACGACCGAACGAATACCCGTCATATTTTCTGAAGATCAGACCGCTGTGATGCAGCGATCTCTCTATCTCTTCAGGCCGGTAGCCGCGTTCAACATGTTCTTCCTGGAACCGTTGGTAGTGCTTTCTCTTCCGGGAGAATCCCGTGAACAGCAGGCGGCCGATGGCGGTGTCAGCATCGAAGGACGCCTCGATAACCAGCGTCAGATCGGGTTCGTGCGTCACCGACATGGCGCACCACTGATTCTTCAGCCCTTCGTAAGTATTCATGTCGCAGATGAAGATACCGTCATCGGAAAGGTGACTCTTCGCCCGACTGAAGGCCGTGAATAGATCCTCCTCGTCCACGAGGTAGTTAAGGCTATCAAACATGCAGGTCACGATATCGAATCGTTGATTGAGCTCCAAAGCCCGAATGTCGTGGGCTAGTACACGAGCGCCGGGGGCTTTGCGACGGGCATGCTCGACCTGATGCTCCGAGAGATCGATGCCGGTCGCCTGGAAACCATTTTCTCCCACGATCTTGAGCAGCGAGCCGGCACCACAGCACAGATCCAGCCAGGTTTTCGCCTGGGGTGCCTCCTTCGCAACAACCGCCGATAAAAAGGGCAACATCCTCGCTCCCCAGAGGTCCCATTTTTCGCTATAGAACGCCGCAAAATCTTTACCGTAGACACTCATCCAGAAGAATTCCCTCCAGGGAAATGGTTATCCTTATAGCACCAATTGTTCGTTGTATTCCTGCCAACCTCGCCAACCGCAAGACGAGCAGCATCAGCATGTTGCAGGTTAATCCAACAGAGTCATTGCTGACCGTAGTTGAAACGGTTAAGCATGTCAAGAGGGCCTTCCAATCGGCAAACCCTTTGACATTATGCACCCCCTTCCGCTACGGTTAGCCGATGGAGCAGCTACTCGCGACCCACGGCCTGCCGGCCCTCTTCTGTATGAGCTTTCTCGCCGCGACCCTGGTACCGATCGGTTCCGAGTGGCTCCTGGTGACGCTCCTCCTCAAACACCACGATCCGCCTCTGGCGGTGGCCGTAGCAACTGCCGGCAACTGGCTCGGGGCCTGCACCACTTACGCCATCGGCATGTGGGGCGGCCCCTTTCTGGTACGCAGGGTGCTCAGAATCGACGAAGAGACGGAACGTCGGGCCGACCGGCTCTATGCCCGCTACGGCTCCTGGTCCCTCGTCTTTTCCTGGCTGCCGGTCATCGGCGACCCCTTGTGCCTCATGGGGGGAATCCTCCGAGTCGGATTCGGCCGGTTTTCGCTCCTGGTGGGAAGCGGGAAGCTGGCCCGCTACGCCTTCATCGCCTGGGTCACCGTAAAGGGGATGTGATGTCCAACAGGGTCATCGAAAACGCCATCGTAAGGATGCTGAAGCGCAAGCCCTTCTACGGCCAGTTCCTCCTGGGGCTGCGCCGCGTAGAAGGAGGAGACGGGCATCCCCTCGGCGTGACGGTCCGGGACGGAGTGCCAACCCTTGCGGTGAACGCCTCCCTCTTCGGCGCTGAGCATCTCCAGATTCAGGAGGGGCTCCTGGAGCATGGCATCAAACACCTGATCCACCTCCACATGTTCCGCCGCAAGGGACGGAACAGCCACGACTGGGACCTGGCCTGCGATCTGGCCATCAACCCGTCCATCGACCATCTCCCTGTCGACGCGCTCTTCCCCCGTGCCTTCAGGCTGGAGGAGGGGCTTGCAGCCGAGGAGTACTACGCCCTCCTCGCCGACCCCTTCGACACGGGAAGCCTGAAGGGGTTCGGCACGGGGAGCGCCTCCCGGGACGCAGGGGGGAAGAGGGGCACGGGGAAGGATGAGGAGCATTCCGTGACGACGGTGGACGACCACGCCATCTGGGATAATGCTGACGCCACGCCAGTGCGGCTTGCCGAAGAGGTGGTGCGGGGGATGGTGCGCGACGCCTTCCGGGCCTGCGACGGGGAAGTGCCGGCCGATATCCGGGAAGTGGTCGTGGGGATGCTTGCCCCGTCGCCGATCCCGTGGCGCCAGGTGCTCCGGCAGTTCGTGGCGGCGGCGGGAAGAACGGGCCGGCAGACCACGTGGATGAAGGAGCATCGCCGCTTCGCCCACATCACACCGGGGGTCCGGAAGATGCGGCGACTGAACCTCCTGGTGGGGATCGACGTGAGCGACTCCACCAACATCGCGAAACTGCGGGAGGCCTTCGCCCAGGAGCTGGTCCGGGTCTCCCAGGGACGGGAAGCCCAAATTACAGTACTTTACGCCACGAGCCGCATCCAGCGGGTCGAGAGTTTCCGGGGAGCCTCGTCCGTGGCCGAAGTCTACATCGGGGGAGGATTCACCGACCTGCGGCCGGTCTTTGATTACGCTCGGACCATGCACCCCCTCCCCGCGGCGGTCATCTATCTCACCGACGGCGTCGGCCCGGCGCCGGAACGGATGGATTTCCCCACCCTCTGGGTGCTGACGCGGGACGGCGAAAAGCCGGCACCGTGGGGGGTTGAGGTCAGACTGGAGGTATGATGATGGACGAATTCAAGCCGATGACGGCCGAGTCGGTGCGGGATATCCTGGAAGAGGCGGGGGCGAAGGTCATGGCGCGTTCGGGACGATCCGAAAGCTACGGGGCACCGCGGGACTTCTCCTTCGAGGTAAAGGCCCTCTTTCCCAACGGCATGGGGCTCCACATCGTGGCGCGCCAATTCAACTACCGGGACCCGTGGGAGGGGGCCGGACGGGTAAACGACCTGGTGGACGTGTCACTGCTCCGGGATGGCTCCTACTCACCCCTCCCCAAGGGGTACCCCTGGTTCCAGGCGATCGATCAGGAAGAGGGAATCGACGAGGAACGTCTGCGGGAGATCGTTGCCTGCGTCAAGGGGCTGAACCCGAAGATCTACCTCCTGCAGGAACTGACGGGGGACCTGTAACCGACGGGGTTAATGGCCGGCAAGAACGAAAAAAAAAGCGCACTGCCCGGAAGCAGTGCGCTTTTTTCATCTGGAAAACTACCGTTAACGGCTACTTGCGCTTCTTAAGCCCGCAGTCGATGTTGGCAACTACGCGGCGGTTCGTCTGACGCCCTTCGTCAGTGGCGTTGTCGGCCACCGGCTTGGACTCACCATACCCCTTGTAGGAAAGCCGCTTGGCAGCGATGCCGAACTCGTCGACCAGGTTCTTCATGACGGCCTTGGCCCGACGCTCGGAAAGCTTCTGATTGTACTTCGCGGTTCCCTTGCTGTCGGTGTGCCCTTCGATCACCGCTTCGGCTTGGGGATACTCTTTCAAGAAATCGGCCACCTTCTTAATTTCATCATGGAAGTCGGGCTTGATGTCGGCCTTGTCGAAGTCGAACTCCACCTTGAGGGTGATGCAGAGCTTCTCGGGGCAGCCGTTCTTGTCAACCGCGGCATCCTTCGGGGTGTTGGGGCACTTGTCGAGGTAGTCGTACACGCCGTCACCGTCGGTGTCCAGCGGGCAGCCGACGCTGTCAACCTTCACGCCGGCCGGGGTGCCTGGGCACTTGTCCAGGTAATCGGGTACGCCGTCGCCGTCAGTGTCGAGCGGGCAACCGTCCTTGTCAACCTTCACACCCTTCGGGGTGTCGGGGCACTTGTCGTTCGGATCGATCACGCCATCTCCGTCGCTGTCCAAGGGTGCAGGGGCGACATAGGGCTTGGGCTCAGGCTTGGGCTCAGGCTTCGGCTCGGCCTTCGGCGCGGGCTTGGCGCCGCCGAACTGGAAATCGAGGCCACCGGTGACTTCCTGGTGGTTCTGCGTTTCATTGAAGGTGAACAGGTTGCGGGCATCGGCACGGAGCGCGATACGGTCCGTCAGGAAGAGTTTCACCCCGCCGCCGGCGGAGAGTAACTGATCGTCGTCATGCACTTGACGACCATCCAAGGTAATGCCGCCGAGGCCAGCTGCCAGGAACGGCACGAACCGCGACTGGGGCATGAAGTGGTAGAGGCCCTCGAGACCATACCGGTAAACGTTGACATTCCCACCGCCGTTATCAAAATCGGTGTCGGTGTAGTTTCCTGAAGCCTCAGCGCTCCAGTTCTGGGTAAAGTTGTAGCCGAGTCTGAGCCCTCCGCCATAATGGTGCTTCAGGTCCGCTTCATGGTCGTAGAACGTGTACGAGCCGAAGGGGCTGATCGAAAACGCTCCCTCCTTGATGTAGCTCTCACTGTGGGCGGTGGCGGAGAACGCCATACACGCCGCTGCGACGGCAAATGTTGCAACTTGCTTCTTCATTCCATACCTCCTTGTTGTGAAATTCAATGTCTTGCGGGTCAAACCCTCTCTCCAGGCCACATCCGACTAGACAAGAGATTCCGAAAGTGAATCTTTTCCCACATAATAGTAGCTTTTGACCAAATGTCAATTGTTGAACAAAAATCAATGCACCGGCTTTAATGGGTCACCGCCGCTCAACTCAGTAACCATCAATATAAATCCTGGCCTGTATCTTTCCGTAGAGCTCCCTGAACCACAGGGGATTCACTATCTGTTAATTCCTGGAAAAGGTTGTAAACTAGCGTTATAAACAGGAGGCCGTTTCCGGGGGGAGCGCATGAAGGATGACAGAAAGTCAATCACCATCGAGCTCGAAGGAAGGAAGATAAAGGTGCCTGAGGGGCTGACCGTTATCGAGGCCCTCTGGGATACGGGGCATGACGTGAAACGCGGTGTCGGATGCCTTTCCGGCCTGTGCGGAGCCTGTACCGTCGCCTATCTGGCGAAAGAAAGCAAGAAAGTCAAGTTCGGGCTCGGCTGCCAGAAGGTTGTGGAGGAGGGATTGAACGTCATCATGATGCCGTACTTCCCCTCCCGGGTTGCACACTACCTCCTTGAGAGGATGGAAACCCCTCTGGAGCAACTGCAGGACATTTATCCCGAGCTCTATACCTGCAACGATTGCATGGCATGCAACATATGTCCCGAATGGATCAACGTGGCCGGGGTGATGAAGGCCGCAAAGGGCGCTGACTATGAAACGGCAACCGAGCACATAATGGACTGCATCATGTGCGGGCTATGCGCCTCACGGTGCCCGAAGGGGATAGCACCCCAGAATGTGGCCCTTTTCATCCAGAGGGCCCTTGCGAAAGAGAGGACGTTTCCACCCAATCTCCAGCAGCGCATCGCGGAGATTGAATCGTTTCAATTCGGCGCCGAATGGGAAAAGATAGCTGCCATGGGAAACGAAGCGCTTGAAGCCCACTGCCGCCAAAGGGAGGGGGCGTAAATGTATCCTGAGATTATGCTCGGCTCCATTGAGGTCGTGGACGCCTCCCGTGAGAAACGAAAAATGGACGCGATGGAGATGCTGTCAGAGGAGGAGGCAGAGGGACTTCTCAAGAGATTCCATCCGGATTACAAGGAATCGGCCTTCAGAAATCTCAGGGTAGGCGTGAACAGAGGGGAGAGGACGACCCATGAAATAGCGGACCTCTTCGAGGCCTTCGGCGATCTCGACTACTCCAAGATAGATCTCAAGCCTGAATGCGATACGGATGTCCTTGTGCTGGGGGGCGGCGGGGCGGGGGTAACGGCCGCGCTTTTTGCCCAAAGCATGGGGGCACGGGTTATCCTTGCCACAAAGCTCAGACTCGGCAATTCCAACACCATCATGGCGCTGGGGGGGATGCAGGCCTCGGTGGATGAGCATGATTCTCCCGTGCGGCACTTCTGCGATACGATGGTCGCGGGCAAATTCAGTGGGAGACGAGATCTCGTAAAGGTCATGGTGGAAGACGGGCCTCGGATCGTGAAATGGCTCCTGGACACCGGCGTCGATTTCGACAGGGACGAGGCCGGGAATCTCACGACAAAGAAGGCAGGCGGCATATCGGCCCCCCGGATTATCTCCATTGGTGACCATACCGGCCTGAATATCATGAAGGTGTTGAAGGATGAGATTGGAAAGCGGGACTCAATCGAGGTTTCCGAGTTCACCCCGGCGGTGGAGCTGACCACAAACGAGTTCGGCGAATGTAACGGTGCAATCCTGTACGACCTGGGAAGGAAGCGGCATTTTGTCGTGCGGGCCAAGGCGGTCATTCTCGCAACCGGCGGATCGGGGCGGCTTCACATGCAGGGGTTTCCCACCTCCAATAACTTCGGTGCGACGGGAGATGCGCTCGTTCTCGCCTACCGGTCGGGAGCGAGGCTCGAAGGGGTGGATTCGTTCCAGTACCACCCGACCGGCGTCATGTTTCCCGAGCACATGGTGGGGGTGCTCGTCACCGAGGCGATACGGAGCCTCGGAGGGCACTTGGTGAATGCTAGGGGGGAACGGTTTGTCAACGAGCTCGAAACACGGGACGTCTGCGCCGCGGCCATCATTCGGGAGTGCGAAAGCGGCAACGGCGTCACGACCCCTTTCGGGAAGGTGGGGATCTGGCTTGATTCTCCCCTGATTGAGGAAGCCCAGGGGAAGGGGTTCCTGAGGAAGCGCTTCCCTTCCCTCTTCAGGCACTTCATGCGCGTCGGCATAGATATCTCGAAACGGCCACTCCTGGTATTTCCGACCCTCCACTACCAGAATGGCGGGATTCTCATTGACGAGCAGGGTGAGACGACGGTAAAAAATCTGTTTGTGGCCGGAGAGGCGGCCGGAGGGATCCACGGAAGGAACAGGGCCATGGGAAACTCGCTCCTGGATATCTTTGTCTTCGGCAGGAGGGCCGGAATAGCGGCTTCAAAAAAAATGTACCATACGCCGGGAAATGTTACCCTGAACCACGTCACCCGGTACTATGACCGGCTCAAGTCCCTCAGGATATCCAGCGTGGCTAAATCCCCCACGCTGTTTCCCGAGTTTATCGTAAACAAGCTTTAACAGAGAGACGTTACTAAAAAGCAACAAGGATGGATAGAAGCCATGGGCAAAGAAAAAGGGATCATCGAACCGTCCATTTACCGCGCCATTCTGGCCAGCATGGGGGAGGGGATCGTCTTTCTCGACCAGGAAGACTGCTTCGCCTACATCAACGCGGCGGCGGAAAAGATCCGGGGCATCCGGGCCGAGGACTACCTGGGACGCCATATCCTTTCCATCTTTTCGGCCCACTCCAGCCATACATCCGAGCGGGTGCAGGGACTTCTCAACGCCCTCAGGAGCGGCGCCCTCCCCTTTCACATCAAGTCCATCGAGGTCAAGGGAAAGATCTTCGAGAACAGCTATTATCCGATCCGAGACAGCGCGGGGAGCTACGTCGGCACTCTCATGATAAGCCGCGACATCACCGAGAAGGAGCGGCTCAAGGAGGAGAACACCGCCCTGCGCGAGCAGGTACTCTCCGAATTCGGATGCTGCGACCTGATTGGCAAAAGCGACGCCATGCTGCCGGTCTTCCAGATCATCAGCGCCGCCGCCGTCGTCGACTCCACCATTCTGCTCACCGGCGAGAGCGGCACCGGCAAGGAGTTGGTGGCGCGAGCCATCCACCAGCACAGCCTGCGCAAGGATAACCCGATGATCAAGGTAAACTGCGCGGCCCTGCCGGACACCCTCCTGGAATCGGAACTGTTCGGCCATGAGAGGGGGGCGTTCACCGGCGCCGTCAAGGAGCGCAAGGGGAAGTTCGAGCAGGCCCACGGGGGGACGATCTTCCTCGACGAAATCGCCGAAATGCCCCTGGCGGCCCAGGCCAAGCTTCTCAGGGTTCTGCAGGAAAGGACCGTGGAGCGGCTTGGCGGCAACCGGGAAATCCGCGTGGACGTGCGGATCATCGCCGCCACCAATCGGGACCTGCGCCGGGAGGTGGAGGGGGGGAGGTTCCGGGAAGACCTCTTCTACCGCCTCAACGTCATCCCGATCCATCTCCCCCCCCTGAGGGAGCGGCGCGAGGATATCCTCCCCCTGGCCAAGCAGTTCCTCAACCGGTTTGCCGAGAAGATGCACAAGCCGGTCATGGGGATCGCCACGGAGGCCCAAAAGGCCCTGCTTGAATACGACTATCCGGGCAATGTCCGGGAACTGGAAAACGCCGTCGAGCGGGCCGTGGCACTGTCGCTTGGTGGCGAGCTGAGGATTGGGGACCTCCCTTCCGAATTCACCGTTCCGCGCCTGGCTCCCCCTTCTCCCCAGATAGCGGGCTCAGGCTCCCTGGCCGAGAGTGTCCAGTCCTGGGAAAAAACCGCCATAGAGGAGGCCCTGCGCACCACGGGAAACCGAAAAGCGGAAGCAGCAAAACTCCTCGGCATCTCCCGAAAAACCCTCTGGGAAAAAATGAAACAGATGGGAATCATGTAACTATTTCCACCCGCATGTTACCAACAGGTAACATGCAGCCCACCACTTACTTCCGTCCTACAAATCCTTTCGTAAAAAATCCAACAACAACAGACAGTTTTCCAAATTAACCTCGTCTTATACATGTGGCATGGCGCTTGCTCAACCCTAGAGCAAAACCATACTCCCCTACTCTTCTTAGTCCATGGAATCCGACAGGATAATCAAGAGGTGGCAGTCATGAAGACAAGAACCATTGACGAGGCACTCGACAAATATGTCCAGGAACGGATGGCTAAAGGGAAGCAGCCGGCGGCAGAGCGTTTCCTTTCCTATGCTTACGTGAAATACAGCGGGGACGAGGTGCCTGAATTCATGAGGAAGGTGGGGGGGCTGACGCGGTACTATATCGACTTTCTCAAGGTCATGGGCAACCCGCTGAAAGGACCTGAACTGGCGTGGTTTGCGTCGATGCTCACGGTAGTCGCGGCCAGCTGCTACCTGATGGAAATGGAAGAGTCCCGGTTAACCGGAATTCTGATTTTCTCCGGCACTCTGGCAAGCGCCTTCTTACTCATCTGTTTCGCCGCCAGGAAATGGTGCGAGGCAGGGGTGATGATCGCCATCTACCGGGAAATTCTGGAGATTGCCGAACAGGAGGCCGGAGGTCCGGCGTAGACCCGCCCCTTTCCTTCCCGGACGGCATTTCGGCTGTCAACCGAGCCATTTTCCCCTCACCCCGTGTTCCTCAACCCCGCGGCAATGCCGTTGATGGTTGCCGCCAGAACGTAGTTCAGCTCCTCGCTCTCTTCTCCCCCGCGCTTGCGGCGCAGGAGTTCGATCTGGATCATGCTCAGGGGGTCCACGTAGGGATTTCTCAGGCGAATGGAGCTGGCCAGCGGCGGGTTCTTCTCCAGAAGCCGCGTCTGACCGGTCACCGTGAGGACCATTCTCCTGGTGCGCTGGTATTCCTCGACGATCATGGCGAAGACCCTCTCCCGCAGGGGGGTGTCGGTGACGAGCGAGGCGTAGAGCCGGGCCAGGGGAAGGTCCACCTTGGTCAGGGCCAGCTCCACGTTCCGTATGAAGTCGAAAAAGAAGGGAAAGCGGCGCATCATGGTCGCGAGGAGCTCCCCGTTCTGGTTCCCCTTTTCGGCGAAGCGCTCCAGGGCAAAGCCGACCCCGAACCAGCCAGGGATCACATGCCGGCTCTGCATCCAGCCGAACCCCCAGGGGATGGCCCGCAGTTCCGAGAGATCACGGCTCTGGGCGCGGCGTGCCGGGCGGGAGCCGATCTTGGCAAGCTCGAACTCCCGGACCGGCGTGGCCTCCTCGAAATACTGAAGAATATCGGGGTTGTCGATTATCTTCTCCCGATAGAAGGTGAAGGCGATCCCCGACATCTCCTCCAACGCCTCCTCCCACGCCACGTCGGCCTCCGTCTCCACGAGACCGGTATGTGCCAACGCCTCCAGGGACGCTGCCACCATCAGCTCAAGGTTCCGCTTTGCGAGCATCGGGTCTGAGTATTTCCAGTTGATGACCTCACCCTGCTCGGTGATCTTGATGGAACCGGAGAAAGCTGCGGCCGGCTGGGCGATAATTGCCCGATGGGTGGGGCCGCCCCCCCTACCGACCGTGCCGCCGCGCCCGTGGAAAAGGCGCAGGTGCACCCCGCACTCTTCGGCAACCCGGTGCAGAGCGCGATGGGCCTTGTAGATCTCCCAGGTGCCAGTCAACATCCCCCCATCCTTGTTGGAATCCGAATAGCCGAGCATGACCTCCTGCCGGCGCCCCCACGAATCGAGAAACGGCGAGTATTCCGGTGAACACCAGAGCGTGCGGCAGACTTCCGGGGCATTGCGCAGGTCCTCGATCGATTCAAAGAGCGGAACCGGCATGACTCCCGGATCCTTCCCGTCCGGCGACGCGGCGGCGCGGACGCCGCAGAGCTCCATGAGCCAGAGGAGGGAAAGGGTATCCTGTACCGAACCGGCGCCGCTGATGACGTAAGTCCTGATCGCCTCGGGGGGGAAGCTTCGTTTCTGTTTCGCGATGGCCCGGAGCATGTCCAGGAGCTCGATGGTTTCCGCAGAGGGGGTCGGGGGAAGGACGGAGGGTTGGTTCCCACCCGTGCCGGCCCCCGCGGCCAGTTCCGCCACCGCCTTTGCATGGACGCGGGCATGCTGCCGGACATCGAGGCTGTGGAGATGAAAACCGAAGGTGTCCACCTGCCTCAGAAGCGGGTCCACATAACGGCGCGCCAGCCGGTCTCCTCCCCTCTCGGCAAGACTTCTCCGCACAAGGAGGAGGTCCGCGGCAAATGAAGCGGCATCGGGGTAGGCATCGGGATGGTCTGTCCCGGCGCGGGCACTCTCGAGGCGGTAATGAACGATGCCGAGAAATTTCCGGTACGGCTCGCACACTGGATAGAGCTCGGTTTCCGGAACGGCAGCGGTTAGCGCGACGGCGTAATTGCCCAGCACGTCCAGCATCTCCGATGACACAGCCACCCGGTTCGTTGATGGCGTGAGGAGCTCCTTCAGCCCTTCCACGGCGTTGAGGTAATGGGTGATGATCGTTCCCCTGGCAGCTTCCAGGGCACGCCGGGTGGAGTCGGTCGTCACATTTGGGTTGCCGTCCCGGTCTCCGCCGATCCAGGACCCGAAGCGAATCACGGTCGGAAAATCGGGAGCGTCATGTTCCCCGCCGTAAACCTGGCGGAATTCCCGTGCCAGGTCTTCGTAAAAGTCCGGAAGGGGAGCGATCAGGGCGTCGGGGTAATGGTCAAGCCCCATCCTGATCTCGTCGTCGACGCTCGGCTTGCGGCGACGGACCTCGTCCGTCTGCCAGAGGGCGGTGATTTCAGTCAAAATGGCTTCCTGCCCCCTGGCGGCTCTGTCACCGGACAGGGGGAGCCGATCGAGCCCGGCCAGCTCCCGGGCGATACGGCGCCGCTTGAAGAGGACAACGCGCCGTGCCACCTCGGTGGGGTGGGCAGTGAACACCGGCATCACCTCCACCTGCCGCAGCCACTCCAGGGCCTTTTCAGCGGTGATCCCCCCATCGTGCATCCGCTGCAGGGTGCCGAGCAGTGACCCCGGTTTCACGGGAGCGTCCGGGTAAAGCTCTGCCGCCCTGCGCCTGCGCATGCGGTGATTGGTTTCCGCCAGGTTGGTGAGCTCGAAGAACGTCCCGAACGCCTTGACGATCTGGTAGGCCTCGGCCACGGTCATGGCCCGTACGATCCGGACTGCCTGCTCCTGGAGCTCATGTTCGACGGGGTGATCAAGGATCACCGCTTCCTGCTGGTCGGTGAGCGCCCGGTGCCTGATCGCGAGGTGCCGAAGCTCCTCTTCGGCATCGTATGCCCTCTCTCCCTCCTGCTCCTTTATCACTTCTCCCAGCAGACGACCGAGAGAACGGACGTCGCGACGAAGCGGCACATCCTTCAGCGTGGGGTCACGGGCAATGAGTTCGTTCAACCGTGCGGCCTGATCGTCCGCCTTCCAGAAGAGTTCAGTTTCCACCATAGTCATCCCCTCCATGTCCGTGAGGGAACACCTGCGCCCCCGGAGTTGTGCTACCTACTGTACCCCACTTTTCACAATTGGAAAGAGCTGCAAACCGTCTGGTGTTACGTAACCTCCCTCACTCAAACGTTACCTTAAGGGAACATGATTTCTGCCGCTCCTCATCGTCACACAGCTCATACCTCAAAAAAATAACTTCAATATCAAACACTTATAAATATTTGCCTCCTTTCGCGCTTTTGGTACGGGGATTGCCAATATAAAGCAAAACTCACGTTAGATTTCTAAGGAATTACGGAAGGGAGATAGATATGCAACTCACAGGCTTGAAGTATGGTCAAAGGCTTCTGGATCTGGTGGAATTTCCCGTGGCGCCGGTGCTTACCGAGGAGGCATCCCATGATGAAATCAATCACCTCATTGAATCCCATGGTGGGAAATGCATCGTCAAGCCGGTATTTCTCGGCGGGGTGGGAAAAAAGGGGAAGGCCGGCCTGGTGCGTATTGTCACCAATGTTTTTGATGCAATGGTCGCCAAGCGGGACCTCTTCTTCGCCACCCATTATCAGGGGAACCGTCCGGTTCAGGCGTGCGGGGTGACTTTCGAGGGGTATATAGCATCCGACATCGAGATCTACGCCAGCATTACTGATTCAAGCGAACATCGCATGCCGGTGCTGCTCCTGACGACCGAGGGTGGCGTCGACGTCGAGGATGTCCCGGCCGAGAAAAAACGCACGATCCTGTTCAATCCGGTCACCGGGGTCAAGTCGTTTCACATCAACGATGCCCTGCGCGAGCTCAACTGCCCGCCACAGTACATCAGTGCGCTGGTTCAGCATCTTCCGAAACTCTGGCAGGCCTACGACAGCTACGGCCTTACCACTCTGGAGCTCAACCCGATACGGATGGGCAAGGTAAAGGGACGTTACGTCCCCTTCGCCTGCGACATAAAGGCATCGTTCGATCAGGACAACCAGGCATGGAAACGGCTGGGATATCCGGAGGAAATCTTTTCCACGACCATCACCCAGTTCGAGGCTGAAATCAACGTTCTCAGGACCCATCAGGGCCAGAGCGACGTCACGGAGGTCAACCCGAAAGGGACGATCCTGCCGTTCATCTTCGGCGGTGGCGCCAACAGCGCCGCAACGGAAATACTGGGAGACAAGGCCATCATTTCTTCCGATTTCGGGGGCAATCCTCCCTACGAGAAGATCAAGGCCATCGCCGACATAACCTTCCGCCACTGGCTCCCCCAGTCCAACGTGATCCTGCTGATCGGAGGACGTGCCAACAACACCAACATCTTCACCACCTTCAAAGCCATCTTCGATTCACTGAAGGAGCATATAGGCCTGAACCCCAACATCTTTGTGGTAGCGGGACGGGGCGGCCCCAAGGTCATTGAAGGAATGGTGTACGGCAGGGACGTGCTCGACAGCCTTCGTGTCCCGCACCGCTTTTTCGGCCATGACAGCAGCATGATGAGCGTCCTGCAGCATGCAATGGAGATTGACACGTTTCTCGGGCAACGGGATGACGCGACCACGCTGGTTGAACAACAGCACAAGCAGACAGTTCATAAACTGAATTTTGCAGCTGTCTAACAACAAAGACGAGCGAGGAGAAACCCCATGAGCTACCTCAACAATCCCTTTCCATATTTCGTCGGTGTTCAGTCTCTGCACGAGCTGGCAAACAAACACTCCCGCGTCTGCATCATGAACATCCGGGGCACCGAGAGTTCGCTGGTCACGCCAGTATCCCACGCCTACAGCGGCGGGAATGTGGTTGCCGGCGTCCAGTACGGTGAATCCTCGGGGACCTTTGAAACCTCCGCCGGCGACATCCCGGTCTTCGGCAGCATTTCCGATGTCATCCGCAACGGGGTGCAATTCGACACCGGGGTGATCTACCTCCCGCCGACGGCGGTTTCCCATGCGGTGTCGGAAATGTGCGCCCGCAATGTGGATCTCAAGAGGATCATCATCGTAACCGAGAAGGTGCCGGTCCGCGACTCGCGCCTGATCCGCTACGGGTGCCAGAGCAGAAAAGTGGACGTCATCGGGGCCAACACCCTGGGGATCGCCAACTCCTGGGACCAGGTGCGGATCGGCGGGGCTCTGGGCGGAGACAGCCCGGGAGAAAGCCTCAAGAAGGGAAGCGTCGCCATCTACAGCAACTCGGGGAATTTCAGCACGACCATCTCCGAGTATCTGAAAACCGCCGGCTTCGGCACCTCGACGATCCTGAGCAGCGGCAAGGATGTCTACATCCATTTCGCGCTGGCTGAATTCCTGTACTGCGCCGAGAACGATCCCCGCACCAAGGCGATCGTCGTCTATGTGGAACCGGGAGGATACTACGAAAAACAGGCCCTGGACTGGATCGAACAGGGGCGCTTCAAGCTTACCAAGCCGATCATCGCCTGCGTAACGGGACGGTGGAAGAAGAATCTCACCCGGTCGTGCGGCCATGCCGGCGCCATGGCCGGCTGCGGTGACGACGCGGAAGCGAAAGAGGGATGGTTCGACACCTACTTCGGCGTTCCGGAGTTCGATCCGGGGAGCCCGGAAGTGTCGCAACGCGGGGTCCGCATCAAATCCATCCAGGATGTCCCCGAGGCGGTTAACGCCTGCATGAAGCTCTATGGTGAACTCCCCGATTTCGAACCGACGGGGGATTTGAGCCTCAAGCCCTGGTTTGTCAACGACCAGGCGTTATCCCTTCCGGATGACCTCCGGATGAAGGTGGTCAAGGCCATTTCACCCTACGGCGAGGAAATCGAGAAGTCGAACCAGCTGATAGGCGCCCGCATCATCCGGGAGCCGATGCGGAACCGCTCCGGCGCAAGCTCCATCAGTCCGGACGATCACTCCATCTCCCTGCACGGCCGAGAGCTGCTCGACCTCATCGAGAACCCCTTCGGAGCGATCTGCCTCTATTCGGTACTGAAAACCATGCCGGACGCGGGAAGCATGGCCCTTGTCAACCCTCTCCTCAACTGGTTCGCGGCCCGGGGGAGCGAGCATATCGCCACCGTTGTCCGGGGCCGCGGTAACGGATGCACACCGAACGCCTCCATAGCGGCCGAAGTGCTCCTGGCCGGCAACAATCGGCTCTTCGAGGACCTGCGCACCGCAAGTTCCTGGCTCATCGACCAGTTCCATGACGAGGCCGGCCTCGACCTGGCCATCGACGAAGAGCTCATTGCACAAAAATGCCACGCCGCCGAGCCGTTCCCCCGGATGCACCGTGAAGAAGGCTCCGGTCAATGGGCGGACTACTTCGGGGCATTGCTGAGAAATCACGGCCAAGAGACGATCCTCACCCGTTTTGCCCAAGAGTACAGCAGGATGCAGAACGAGGCAGGAGAAGACGTCGATCCGCTCAGGCCGCTCCTTGCCGCCATGCTGACCGGGCTGGCCTGGAAACCCCTCGTGGAGCGGCGCATCAGCAGGGAAACCGCACAGGATCTCGGCACCTACCTCGGGTTGAATGGGGTCATCGTCGGCGTCTCCCCGGTGGCCCCGGAGAAAAACCATTTCTGGCAGCAACTGCATGCGCCGACCGACCTGGCGATCCTCGAGACCGATTTTTCGTCGACCTGTTTCCAGGTGCTGTTCAACCGGGTACCGGAAGATCACGAACTTTTCGCCTTCAACACCCTGCTCAACCTGACTTTGACCAACGGTCCGGGAACCCTCAGCGCAAAAGGGGCCAAGGAGAGCGTCAGCGCCAGGAACCATATCGCCACCGCCTATGCCGGGTTCATGACCAATACCGGCCTTGCCCATGGCGGCAACGGTTTCGAGGCGGTGAGCTATCTGCTCAAGACATTCGCCGGCACCGATCCGTACCAGGCTGACACGGAGGAACGTGAATCCGTGTTCAAAAGGCTTGCCTCCGAAGCAACCCAGGAGTTCGTCATCCGGAAGAAGAAGGCGAAGCTCGAAGGGGTTACGGAAAGGATTCCCTGCATCAACCATCCGGTATTCCGCGGCAAGCCGGAGAACCATGACCCCCGCGAGGTGCGGCTGCGCACCCTGCTCAAGTCCAGGGACGTCGCGAATCCGTTCCTCGAGTACTACCATTTCCTGGTCAAGGAGCTGCACGCCGAAGGGATATCACCCTGCATTTATTGTGTGAATGTGGATGCGGCCATTGCCTGCATTTCGCTCGACCTGTTCTGGGAACAGCTGCAGCAGGGAGAGTTGAGCGAAAAGGAGGCCCAGGAGATCGTGTTCACCCTGTTCCTCTACGGCAGGATGGCGGGGATTTCGGCGGAGATCGCCGACCACAGGAGCAGAGGCCAGGACCTTGACTGCCGGACCCTTCCGGAGGAACTCGTATTCCTGGTGTGATGGCAACGAGAGCAAGGAGGAGGATGTATGGAAGCGCTGAAGAAGATCCGCAATACCCCCGTGTCGGAGCTTATGCAGAGAGATGTCATCACCATCGACGGCAGCCAGAACGTGGCCCAGGCAATTCAGCTCATGAAGACCCACAAGGTTGCCAGCCTGGTCGTCGTGCCGCGAAACGATGACGATGCCTTCGGCATTCTCACGGTGCGCGACATCCTGGGAAAGGTCATCGATCCCGGCGAGGATATCTACCGTGACATCTGGAACACCCAGGTGCACGACATAATGAACAAGCCGGTCTTCAGCATCGACCCGACGATGCGGGTGAAGTACGCGCTGCGCATGATGAACAAGCTCGGTGTCCGGCGGCTGGTGGTCCTCCGGGGAAACGAGCTGGCGGGGATCATCAGCGAAATCGAGATCTTCCGCGCAGTGGAAGAGCTGCCCGCGGTGGCGCAGGTGGCACTCTAGCCTACGTTACCCGCTGCAGGAGGCAGACATGGAGCACAAATTCGACATCATCATAGTGGGCGCGGGAGGGGGGGGACTTTTTGCCGCCCTGGAGGCGGTGCGCACCAATCCCCAGGTCAGTATCGCCGTTGTCTCGAAGCTCTATCCCACCAGGTCCCATACGTCCGCCGCCCAGGGGGGGGTGAACGCCGCCCTGGCAAACAAGGACCGGGACGATACCGTGGAGCTCCACGTCTTCGACACCGTGAAGGGGAGCGATTACCTGGCGGACCAGGATGCGGTCGATTACCTCTGCAGCCAGGCTCCCGAGGTGGTGCGGGAACTGGAGAACCTGGGGGCACCCTTTTCCCGCTTTCCGGACGGCACCATCGCCCAGCGGCCATTCGGCGGGACGGTGAAGGACCGCTGCTGCTACTGCGCGGACAAGACCGGGCACACCCTCCTCCACACCCTCTTTGAGCAGTGCCTCCGCCGGGGGGTGAAATTTTTCAACGAATACTTCCTCCTTTCCCTGGAGCATGCCGACGGCGAGTGCCAGGGGATCGTCGCCATGAACATGCGCACCAGCGCCATCGAGGCCTTTTCCGCCAAGATCGTCATCCTGGCCACCGGCGGACACGCCAAGATGTACTGGAACCGCTCCAGCAACGCCGCCGGCAACACCGGCGACGGCCAGGCCGCGGCACTGCGCGCCGGCATCCCCCTGAAGGACATGGAGTTCATCCAGTTCCACCCCACCGGCCTGCGCAAGAGCGGGCTCCTGGTGACCGAGGGGGCGCGGGGCGAAGGAGGGTATCTCCTCAACCGTCACGGCGAGCGCTTCATGGCCCGCTACGCCCCCCAGAAGATGGAGCTGGGTCCCCGCGACCTGGTGGCCCGTTCCATGGAAACGGAAATCCTGGAGGGAAATGCTCTTACGAGCGATGCCGGCAGCTACCTCGAGCTGGACCTGCGCCACCTGGGGGCCGAGGCGATCAAGAAAAAGCTTCCGCAGATCAGGGAGCTCTCCATGCACTTCGAGGGGATCGACCCCATCGAGGAACCGATCCCGGTGCGCCCCACCGCCCACTACTCCATGGGGGGGATCGACGCCAACATGGCCAGAACCGCCGTCAGCGGTATCTACGCCGTGGGGGAATGTGCCTGCGTTTCCGTACACGGAGCGAACCGCCTCGGTGGGAACTCGCTTCTGGACATCCTCGTGTTCGGGAAGAGAGCCGGACAGGAGGCGGCTCTGGAGGCACCCCGGCGGCCTCTGCGCCGGGTTGCGCCCGCTGCGCTCTGGAAGGCGGCCGATGAGCTCAAATCGTACACAAGCCACGAACGGTACGAGCGCTACGGGATCATCAGGGAGGAGATGGGGAAAACCATGGCCGACAAGGTGGGGATCTACCGGACCGAAGAGAGGCTGCGGCAGGGGGTCGAAGAGATCCGTGCCCTGCGGGAGCGCTTCCGGCACATCCGGCTCTTCGATACGGGAACCGTTTACAACACCAACCTCGTCCAGATTCTGGAACTGAAGAACATGCTCGACCTGGCCCTCTGCGTGGCAGAAACCGCCCTGGTGCGACAGGAAAGCAGGGGCTCCCACTACCGCGAAGATTTCCCGCGCCGGGATGACGAGGCATGGCACCGGCACTCCCTCTGCACCCTGGAGAAAGGGGGCGATGTCCGCCTCGCCCACAAGCCCGTAACCATGGGGAAATATTCCCTTGAGACAAGGAGTTACTGATGGAGAGGAAAGAGGTAGCATTCCGCATCTACCGCTATAACCCCCAGGTGGACCGTCAGCCCTTCTACGACAACTTCAAGATTGCCGTGGAAAGGGGGATCACCATCCTCAGGGCCCTGAATTACATCAAGGAGCATCTGGAGCCACGCCTTACCTTTCGCGCCTTCTGCCAGGCGGGAATCTGCGGCTCCTGCGCGGTCCGCATCAACGGGGTCTCCAAGCTCGCCTGCACGACCCAGGTCTGGGACGAGCTCACCGGCAGCGGCGACGACCCGATCCTGGTGGAACCCCTCAACAACCTCCCGGTAATCCGCGACCTGGTGGTGGACATCGACCCGGTCATGGAGAAGCTGAAACAGAACTACAGCTGGGTCAGGCCGGCCATTGCCGAAGGGGAGATGGGGCGGAAAGAGCATTGTGTGAGCGACGGGGAGTTCGAGGCCATCAACGCCGCCACCGACTGCATCCTCTGCGGATCGTGCTATTCGGAGTGCAGCATGACGGAGGTGAACCCGCGCTACATCTCCCCGCCGGTGCTCCTGAAGGCGTTCCGCATGAATAACGACACGAGGGATACGCTGGGGTGCGAGCGACTCGGGCAGGTATCAGGCGACAACGGCCTGTGGGACTGCGCCCACTGCTACAAATGCGCCGAGCATTGCGTCAAGCATATCCCCATCGTGGACGGAATTCACCGCCTGCGGGAAGAGATGTTCGAACGGCACATGACCCGCTCGGAAGGTGCCCGCCATGCCCAGGCGTTCTTCGACGATATCCGTTCCACCGGCAGGCTCAGGGAGGCCACCCTCCCCCTGCGCACCCTCGGTGTGGTGAAAACCCTCCGCATGGTCCCCCTGGCGGCAAAGATGGGGATGAAAGGGAGAACACCCCCCTTCGTCGTGAAACCGGTTCCGGGAATCGACCGGGTAAGGGGAATCTACCGCAGGCTGGAAGCAAACAGAGCGGCAAAACAGGGCGGCGAGTAGCAATCGGCGGCAGGGAGCGAGGTCTTTATGAAATACGCCTACTTTTTGAGTTGCATCAACGAATCCATGACAAAGGAAGTGGACCTGTCCCTCACCAGATGGGTAAAGGACCTGGGCATCGAACTGGTGAACCTGGAGAAAGGGACCTGCTGCGGCGGAAGCAACCTCGATTACGTGAGCCCCGACCATTTTCTCGTCATCAACGGGAGAAACATCGCTCTTGCGGAAAAAATGGGGCTCGACCTGGTGACGTCGTGCAGCACCTGCCTGATGACCCTGCGCCGGGCCAAGCAGGCCCTGGACTCCTCACCGGAAAAACGGGAGCTGGTGAACGGGCACCTGGCAGGCGAAGGGCTGCGCTACAACGGCACCAGTGACGTGAAACACCTGCTGTGGGTCCTCACCGAGGATTACGGCCTGAACAGACTCGCTGCGAAGGTGACCGCGCCGCTGTGGGGGGTCCGCTTCGCCCCCTTTTACGGCTGCCATATCCTGCGGCCGTCCAGCCTCCTCGGCAGGGACAACCCCACAGCTCCCTCGTCCCTGGACCGCCTGGTGGAGGCCCTCGGGGGAAGCCTGGTGGAGTACGGGTCAAAGAACAAGTGCTGCGGCTTCCATACCCTCCTGGTGGCGGAACAACAGTCCCTGGCCATGACGGGAAACGCCCTCGAAGATGCGGTCCGGGCCGGAGCCGACTACATCGTTACGCCGTGCCCCCTGTGCCACACCGCCCTTGATGCCTACCAGGACAAGGCGCTGGACGGCAGGGGCGTTTCCCGGAACATCCCGGTGCTCCACCTCTCCCAGATGGTGGGCCTGGCCCTGGGGTATTCGAAAGAGGAGCTCGGCATAGACCGCCACATGATTGCCGCATAGATTTTCCAAGGTAGAACGAGCGCTTACAGCCATGGGCGCTCCTTTCGGAGGCCGGGGGACGCCCCGGCCTTTTTTTTGGTAGCTGGCATCAATCCTTTCCCTTCCGCCGCGGCCTTTCCCAAGGCGAGGCACGTAACCTTTTCTTCCCGCATGTTACTTAAAGGTAACGCCAACGCTGTTCCGCACCCCTTCTCTTGTGGATTCCCACCTCGCTTAATCTCACATTATCAACAGGTTACGATTTTCTATCGCGCCAGGCGCTATTGGTACGCCGATTGCGATTATGAAATCATTCCAAGGGTTCCGGATGACGCACCCACGTCTCGCAGGAGGTGAAGATCATGGGAAAAGTTCTTGAATTGGTCGGCGGTCCCCCCGCCTCGGGAAAGAGCACCTACATTCGCGTAAAGTACGGGTCCCAGAGTAACCGGGAATTCGTGCATCTCGACTACGACGCCATGGTGGTCAAGGAAGTTGAACGGTCGTGCGGAAGGGTTGCCGAGCAGGACGTGAGAGACCATGTCAGCATGGTGTATGGCTTCGAGAGATCCACGGTCATTTACGGTGATCCTGCGAGGGTAACCGTGGATTGGCCCTTCTGCGTCTCCAAGCGGGCCGAGGAGTACATCTCGATCGGCCGCAATGCCGACCGCTTTGTGGAGTGCAATTTCTTCACCGCCCAGGCCACCGAAGCGTGGAAACGATCCCTGACCAGGCATGTGGCTGGCGAGTACAACGCCTTCACGGTCTTTCTGAGCAAGGACTCCAATATTGCCGAGGCCCTGCGGCCCAGCTTCAGGATCTTTCTGGAGGCGCACCGCGACATGCCGGCATCCGTCGAGAGGATTTTCCCCCAGGTCGATGCGGCGTATCTCTGGGACAACAACGAGCGGGACGCCATGCCGGTGCTCATTGCATTGTGCAAAAAAGGAGGAAAGATTCGCGTTGTTGACCAGACGCGGTGGGATCGGTTTCAATACAAGCGAGAGATCGATATTGACGCCGAGTTCGAGGTGCTGGACAGCCGTGTTGAGGAATTCCAGGGCAAGCCCAGAACTCTGTTCAAGGTGAGGTATGCCAATGTGATACGGAGTGGAAGAGAGAAGGAGTTTTTTGTTTAATGAAAGTATCCCTCGGGGCAAAGCCCCTGGCCCTTCCGACCCCCGCCTGGCTCGTGGGGACCTACGACGCCGACGGCAGACCCAACATCGCCACCGTGGCCTGGTGCGGCGTCTGCTGCACCGAGCCGCCCAGCATTGCCGTGTCGCTGCGCAAGGCCCGCCACTCCCACGGCGCCATCGTGGCCCGCAAGGCCTTCACCGTCAATGTCCCCTCAGACCGCTTCGTGCGGGAAACGGACTATGCCGGCATCGTGTCGGGCCGGGCCGGTGACAAGTTCGCCGCCACGGGGCTTACGTCGGTGCCGAGCGACCTGGTTGACGCACCCTTCGTGGACGAATTCCCCCTCGTTATTGAATGCCGGCTGGCCCAGATCATCGAAGTCGGCACCCACATCCAGTTCATCGGCGAAATCGTCAACGTCCGGGCCGACGAAGCCGTTCTCGACGCCAACGGTCTCCCCGACATGCTCAAGGTGAGGCCCATCGTCTATGATCCGGGCGCCAAGGTCTACTACGGCGTCGGCGATGCCATCGGCAAGGCGTTTTCCATCGGGAACGAGGTGAAGAACGGCCAGGAATAACCGGCCTCGACCCCATCATTGATGCATAGATTTATCCGAAGATAGGCGAGCGCATTTCAGCCATATGCGCTTCTTTCTCAAAGCCGGGGGACGCCCCGGCTTTTTTTATGTATTCGGAAGACTGCGTGGCCGTAATAAATACAGAACCCCGGCAAACCAGCGACAAATTTCTCCGGTACGTTTCGTGACACTTATCCACTTTTGTCGGGTAATTTTCGAGTACCTGTTCCATTCCTGATACAACCAGAATTGCATACAGGTCAAATTTGTTATTGACACGATATTTCAAATGGTTACGTGCCGTGCCCATTAGTTGTGCAGGATGCAGAAGTGCCCAATGATACGTGACAATTTTGAAACATATCCACAGCTCGGGGTGACTTATCCACACACCCGGTGGATAGCGTTGATGCAACAATTTTCATGGTCACGTCTTTTACATTAGAGACTGCTTCAGCTCGATGTTGAAGGCGCTCAAAATAAAGATGGAAACCGGAAAATAAAGTTGGATACTGATACAGGTTGGCGGTACATCGGCGCCCTTGTTTTGCAGACGGACCACTGTTCCGGGGAAGTCAACGTGGATAACGGAAAAGCGTCTTTCTTGTCAAAGGCCTTACGTCTGGCACCAAAGGTGTTGTGCTGGTTTGCCGGCACACTCGTCCTCCTTGTGGTTGCTCTTTTCATAGCGTCCTTCTTCCTGGATGAACCGCTCCGCAGCTCCATGGAAAAGAAGATGAACCACCATCTGAAGGGTTATTCAGTGCGTCTGCCGGGACTGCACTTTCAACTGGTTGGACTATCCATGACCTTGAAAGGACTTACCGTTACCCAGCAGGCCCATCCGGACACGCCCGTTGCCCGCTTTCCGATGCTGCATGTGAGCATCCACTGGCGAGAGATCTTCGCCGGCAGGCTCGTTTCGGAATTGTCGCTCGACCGCCCGGAAGTCCATATCAACTTGAAGCAGCTGCGAAGTGAGGTCGCCAGCAAAGTACCATTCAAAGATCGCGGATGGCAGGAGGCAATAGAAGCTATCTACCCCCTCAAAATCAACAAGCTGGAGGTTACTGACGGTAACCTGGTGTATATCGATCAGGATCCAAAACGGCCCCTTCGCTTAAGCCACCTTTTTCTGCAGGCGAGCAACATCCGCAACATCCATTTCCCGGAGAAGGTCTATCCATCCTCATTCCATCTGGAAACCGTCGTATTTGACACAGGACGCGCAGTCGTGGACGGCAAAGCCAATTTCCTCGCTCAGCCCCATCCGGGGATTAACGCCCGCTTCACCGCGGAGAAGGTCCCCCTTGACTACTTCCGGCCCGTGATCGCCCGCTCGAATCTCTCCATACGCAATGGGATTCTCTTTGCTTCCGGCGAAACAGAGTACGCCCCTCAAGTAAAAGTTGCGCATGTTCATAATCTCACCATCCAGGGGATGGAGCTCGACTACATTCATTCGCCTCGTACTGCTGCCGCCGAAAAGCGCCGCGTCGAGAAGGTGAAGAAGGCTGCCAGCGAAGTAGCCGGCAAACCTGGCATACTCCTGCGCCTTGATCAGCTGGCTTTATCCAACTGTAACCTCGGTTTCGTCAATAAGAGCGCCAGTCCTGCTTATCGCGTCTTCCTTGCCGACACGGCTCTTACCCTTTCCAATCTTTCCAACAAGTTTCTGCAGGGGCCGGCCAAGGTGAAAATTAATGGCAAATTTATGGGAAGCGGCTCAACCCAGGCGACTGCTTCGTTCCGGCCGGAGAAAGACGGCCCCGATTTCGATGTCCATGTCAAAATCGAGAATACGCGGCTCACGTCGATGAATGACCTGTTTCGCGCCTACGGCAAATTCGATGTGTCAGAGGGGACGTTTTCGTTTTATTCAGACTTGCAGGTCAGAAATAATGTCATTACCGGCTACGTGAAGCCCTTTTTCAAGGATGTAAAGGTGTATGACAAAAGGACGGACAAAGAGAAAAGCCTTTTTCGCCGCATGTACGAAATGCTGGTTGGCGGCATCGCCACACTTCTTGAAAGAAGCCCGCGTGAGGTGGTGGCCACCAAGGCGGACATCTCGGGCAGGGTGGAAAACCCCCAGGTCAGCACATGGCAGATCGTCGCCGGACTGGTGAGAAACGCTTTTTTCAAGGCGATCCTGCCCGGATTCGAAAAGGAGGTTTCCCGAGCGCAACGCCGCTGAGGAGGCGGGCGGCATTACGGACCCTCGGCAAGCGTGCGGAACTGCAGCGCCGTTTCGGGCCCCGTGATCGGCCCGTCGGCCTCTTCCTCGTGCTTGAAAAAGACGTAAACCCTTTCCCATCGCTGCGAACGGATTCTTTCCAGCCACTGTGCCAGGTCGGCTTCCGTGTAATTGGTGCGGCGCAGGCGCAGATAGCCCCATTCGGTTGTGCTGATGATCTCACCTGCCGGACTCTCGTCGGTATCCTCCAGGCACAGGCTGCATCCTCTTTCGCGAAGGAGATCGGCAATTCCGGCATCGAGCCAGGAGGGGCTGCGGAAGTCGAAGGCGCAGCGCACGTTGCGGGGAACAAGGGGGAGGAACTCCTCCAGCGCCGTGCGGTTCTTTTCCGCGTGGAAACTCTTGGGAAACTGGAACAGGGCTGGCCCCAGCTTCCCCCCCAGGACCGACAGCGTCCTGAAGAAGTATTCAGCCTCTTCACTCACGTTTCGGAGCTTCTTCAGGTGGGTCATGACTTGGGGGGCCTTGAACGCGAAGGTAAAATCGTCGGGGACCTGTTCCGCCCAGGGAGTGATGATCCGTTCCGTTGGCATGTGATGAAAGGTGTAATTGATCTCCACCGCGTTGAGGCGCTCCCCGTAGAAGTGGAGCATCTCTTTGGGGGATATCTTCTCGGGATAGAAGATCCCCTTCCATTCCTTGTACGCGTAACCGCTGGTGCCGATATGGATTTTCATGGTTTCACCTCCCGTACCACTTCGCCGGCGGCCTTGTCCTCCCGCAGACGGAGGAAAACGGGGTGCCTCATGATGCCGTCCTGGGTCCAGCCGGACAGGGCTACCTCGCAGACCAGTTCCGGTTTTACCCAGGTGGCCGGGGTGTTGGTCTTCGGCTCCACGGTGAAGGGGCACTCTTTCCGGATCAGGGGATCAAATCTCTCGCGGATTTCCTTCAGATCTTTTCCCGAGAATCCCCCTCCCGCATGGCCGATGTAGACCAGTTCGTCCCCCTCGAACACCGCCAGGACAAGGGCGCCGAAAGACCTTCTTCCCCCCCGCGGCTCAGTGAATCCGGCGATAACCCCCTCCTGCGTGGGCTGCCTCTTCACCTTCAGCCACTGCCGGCTCCTGCTCCCCATCTGGTAGGTGCTGCCGGAATGCTTGGCAATGATCCCTTCGAGGCCCTTTTCCCTGGCGACAGTGAAAAACAGGACCCCGTCTTTCCAGACGTGGTCGCTGAACCTGATTCTCGGGGAAGAGGGAAGAATCCTCTTCAGGAGCTCTTTCCTTGTGAGCAGCGGGAGGCCGGTCAGGTCATGGCCCTCGAAGTACAGGAGGTCGAAGACGTAGTAGAGCAGATGGCCGCTGCCGGATTCCTGGTAATTCTGGAGCATCTGGAAATCAGGGCGGCCCTGGGCGTCAACCACGACGATTTCACCGTCCAGAACGGCATCAAACTCCAGTTTCCGCAATGAATCCACCACGGGGAAAAACTTTTTCTCCAAGGGGGTCTGGTTCCGGGAGTAGAGCGAAACGTCTCCGTCCCGGAGCTCGGCGATGGCCCGATACCCGTCCCATTTCACCTCGAAAAGCCAGTCGGGGTGGTCGAAGGGTACCTTGGCCATGGTCGCCAGCATCGGCTGGATGCCGTGGGGCATCGGCTGGAGGGGCGCATCTTTCAACTCCGGGCTTTCCATGGTCTCCCGAAGACGGATCTGCTCAATTTTTTTCTGTCCTGCAGCTGTCCCCGGCCCGGCTTCGAAAACCTCCTCCAGGGTCCTGCCGGAGTGTACCGAGCGGTTTTCGCCGAGAATGTCCTCCCTGGTGGCGTAGCGATCCTTTTTCTTCAGGAGGAGCCACGACTTCCCGTCCTTCCCCGTCTTCACCAGCGCGAATTCGCCCCGGAGCTTCTCACCTTCGAGGACGAACTTCAGGTCCCCTTTCCTCAATCCGGCCAGAAGCTGCTTCTCGCTATCGTCTCCGGCTGCGGAAGGGGGGCGATAAAAGCCCCTGTCCCAGATGATGACGCTCCCCGCGCCGTAATTCCCCTCCGGGATGACCCCCTCGAAATCCTTGTAGTCGAACGGATGGTCCTCGACCATGACGGCCAGCCTTTTCAGGGAAGGATCGAGGGAGGGCCCCTTTGGGACGGCCCAGCTCTTGAGCACCCCTTCCATTTCGAGCCTGAGGTCGTAGTGAAGGGCCCGGGCGGCGTGCTTGTGGACCACAAAAACGAGCCGCTTCTCCCCGCGGCGAGGCGTCGGTTCCGGTTCGGGCGTTTCCCCGAATTTCCGTTTGGAGGCGTATTCCTTCAATCCCATAATGTTCTAACCGTTTCCTCGCAAGCCGTCAGAGATGGGGAAGCTTCTGTTTTTTGGTCAACACCTCCCGAAAGAGGTCCCCCGTTTTCTCGGTTCTGCTCACGGCTTCAGCGTGGGTGATATGGAACTTTTCCGGGTCGCCGCGTTCGGCCAGGCGCTCCAGTTCCTTCCATTCAAGGGGAAACGAAACGATCGGTTTTTCCCGGGCCCGCAGGGAATAGACGCAGATCATCGTCTTGGACGCGTCGTTCTGGGACCAGTTGATGAAAACCTTTCCTTTCCGCTCTCCCTTAGCCATTTTCGCGGTCACCAGGTCCGGATAGTTTTTCTGCAGGATCAGCGCAACGGCCCTTGAAAATGTCTTGGTCTCCTCGAAGGTCGTCTCCCTTCGGTTCAGGGGGACATACACATGGAGCCCCTTTCTCCCCGAGGTTTTCACATAGCTTGCAAGCCGCAACGGGGAGAAGAGGTCCCGAAGGATCAGTGCCACCCGGGCACAGTCCAGAATGTCCGCCCCGTCGCCGGGATCGAGATCGAAGACCATGGAATCCGGCGTATCGGGGGAGCTGGCCCGGGCCAGGGGGACGTGGAGCTCAAGGGACGCAAGGTTCTCCACCCACATGAGCGTTTCCAGGTCGTCCACCAGGCAGACCGTCATCGGCTCCCCGTCATCTAGGGGCACCTCGGCCGTTTTCACCCAGGCCGGACGGTGGGAAGGGCAACGCTTCTCGAAGAAGAAATCCTTTTCCACCCCTTCGGGATAGCGCTTCAGGGTCAGTGCCCGGTCCTTCAGGTGGGGGAGGATACACTCCCCAATGCGGGTGTAGTATTCCAGGACATGGGCCTTCGCGAAGCCATGGGCCGGATAGAGGTCCTTCTCCAGGTTCGACAGGGAGAGCCTTTTCCCGGCGATGTCGACGAATGTGCGGCTCACCGGCTCTTCTTCACCTTGCGCATGATATCCTCCAGCGCGGCGACGAGGTCGATGGGCCCTTCTTCCTCTTCGCCTTCCATGACAGGGGCTTCCACCGGGGCTTTCTCCTGTGCCTTCCTCTTCAGGAGATCCATGAGCCTTTCCCGGCGCTCGTCCGCATATTTCCCGGGGTTGAAATCCGCCATCATGGTTTTGATGCTCTTTTTCATGCGGCTTTTCGCCTCGGCTTCGATCGTTCCTTCCTTCGGGGCGATATCGTCAGCGGAGAGTATTTCCTCGCTGTAATGGAGCGTGGTCACGGCCAGTGCCCCCTCCGTGCTCTTGACCGCCACGAGATACTCGCGCTCGGCCAGCACGAATTTCGCGAGCCCGGCCATGTTTGTCCGGCCCATGACCTCGGCCAGCAGCCGGTAGGATTTTTCGCCCCCTTTCAAGGGAACGAGGTAATAGGGGTGATCGAAGTAGATGGGATCCACTTCCTTCATATCGATGAAGTCGACGATCTCGATGGTGCGGCTCCGCTCGGGCGACACGGATTCCAACTCCTCGTCCGTGATCGGTATGTATCTCTCGGGCGCGATTTCGTATCCCCTGATGATCTCCTCGGGAGGGACCATCACATCGTCTTTCGGGCAGAACATCCTTCGTGCGAGGGGGGAGAAGTCCTCACTGTGGAGCATGCGAAAGGAGATCCGGCCGGGCTCCACAGCCTTCACCAGCTCCACAGGAATCGCCACCAGACTGAAACTTATGGTCCCGCTCCATATCCCCTGCATGTCATTCTCCCGTTTCAGGCCACCTTCTTCAGGCTCGCTTCAAGGGCTTCAAGGAGCTTGTCCGGTGCCGTCGGCGTCAGGCGTTTGGGGCGCAGGATCGCGACTTTTTCGCCCCGGGCTTTCTTCTCGATCAGCTGCTGCAGCTTCTTCTGATGTTCGTTTTCGAATTTCTGCGGCTCAAAAGGAGCAGCCAGCTGATTGATCAGGTCGATCCCTATCTTCAGTTCTTTTTCCGACAGAGGGATATCCTTCAGTTCGAGAGAAGCTGCCGCAATCACTTCGTCGGCATGCCGGAGGGTATTCAGGCGAAGAATCTTCCCGCTTGCCTGCAGAGCCCCGAGATAGGCCCGCTTTCTCATGGTCCAGGTGCAGATGCCTGCCACCCCCATCTCACTCAGGGCCGCCACAAGCTCGCTGTATCCCGCGGAAGGAATGTCCGGCTCCAGGTAGTAGACGTGGTCGAGAAAGAGGGGATCGATCTGTTCGGACCTGACGAATTCGTGAACCTCGATCATCCGGCTGCTCTCCGGGGCGAGTTCCTCCAGTTCCGCCGGATCGATGATGATGTATTTCCCCTCCTCCACCTCGTATCCCTTGATCTGCGCTTCCGCCGGCACCGGCTTTTTCTCGAAGGCGCAGATCATCTGCTGGCGCAATCTCACCTGATCGCGCCTGTGCAGGAGGTGAAACTGGATCCGCTCCTCCCTGACCGCCGCATGGAGCTTCACCGGTACATCCGTATCCTCAAAATGGATACTCCCCTTCCAGATGGTTCCCCCTGCCATATGGGTTCCTCCGCAGTTCCATTAATGCCATTTGTTTCGCTCAGTTATGAACCTTGCTCATGGGGGAAGTATCGCACGAAATTTCCTGTTGTCCATCGAGGTCTCCTGATGGGGAGCAAGAAGCTCATGATCCCTCTGCCGGCCAACTGACGGCGTGGCGGGACGCTCCCCCATTTTTCCCTGTTACCAAGGTTTGCGCAGAACCGGGGTACGTAACCTTTCTCTCCCATGTGTTACTGCAAGGTAACGTCACATCCGTCTGCACACATTCATCGAGCCGTTCCATAATTGTGTTAGCTTATATTTATTACATGGTTATGATTTTTTATCCCGCCAGGCGCTTTTGGTACGTGACTTGCCATTATGTTGTTACCCTGTCGATTCCGAATATTCGTGTGGGGAAAGCGTTTGAGTGGAATGGCGCTGGACCCGCCACCAATAAAACATCATTTGGCTTCATCGCCCGGACACTTTCAAAACATCCCGGAATATGATGAAAACGCCAAGAAAGAGGGGATAATTACATGGGGAGTCATGTCTGGAGACCGCTCTATATCGCCGTAGCCCTGATCGTTCTGGTCCTCATTGCCAGAACGTTCCTGGTGCCGGAAGACTTCGGCGTCCATGAACGGGGATACATGTACGGCATGCACCGCAAAGGGAACGAAAACGAATGGAAAGCCGTAACCGTGAAATACAGGACGGCCTCGTACTGCAAGGAGTGCCACGCCGACAAGGTGGAAAGCCTCAGCCGCACTCCCCACGGAATCATCAACTGTGAAAACTGTCACGGTCCGGCCCTGAACCATCCCGACGACCCTCCCACCCTCACCATCGACAGGAGTCGGGCGCTCTGCCTGCGGTGTCATGCAGCCCTCACCACACCGACCAGCGGCAGGGCAAACATTGTTGGGATAAACCCCGACACCCACAACCCCGGCGCGGAATGCAGCTTGTGTCATGACCCGCACAACCCCATCTCAAGGAGTCACAGCGATGAACAGGCGAGACTTTCTCAAAAATAGCATTACAGTTATCGCAGGACTGGCAGTTCCTCTCTCTGCTCTGGAACTCATCAACCCGAGAAAGCTCCTTGCCGAGAAGCCGGACGGATCAAGGGTAAGGTGGGCTTTCCTGGTGGATACCCAGGCCTGCGTCGGCTGCGGCTTCTGCGTGAAGGCGTGCAAGACGGAGAACGAGATCCCCCATGAGACCAACATAACGCGCACCTGGGTGGAGCGGTACGTGGTCACCAAAAAGGGGAAGACCTATGTGGACTCCCCCAAGGGGGCGCGGGACGGTTTCACCACGGACCGCATTGACCTCAACGAAGAAGGGCTTCAGGAGATCAACAAGGACGACGTTGAAAAGGCGTTCTTTGTCCCCAAGCTTTGCAACCAGTGCGAAAACCCCGCCTGCGTCCAGGTATGCCCCGTGGGGGCCACCTACCAGACCCCAGACGGGGTGGTGCTGGTGGACAGGAAGCACTGCATCGGCTGCGCCTACTGCATCATGGCATGCCCCTACGCGGTGCGCTCGTTCCATCCGGAGTACAAGACGGCGGAAAAGTGCACCTTCTGCTATCACCGGATCACCAAGGGGATGAAGACGGCCTGCGTCGACGCCTGTCCCTTCGGCGCACGAAAGATCGGGAACCTGCGGGATCCCGACGATCCGGTGACCAAAACCATCATGTCCGGACGGATCGGCGTCCTGAAGGAACAGTACGGCACCAAGCCGCAGGTCTACTACATAGGCCTTTCCAAGGAGGTTAAATAGCCATGGTACACGGAGAAGCCTGGACACTGAAAGAGCTGTTTGTCTACCCAAACGAATACATCTACTGGACCATCCAGATTGTCATGTATCCCTTCATGACCGGCCTGGTGGCCGGCGCCTTCGTCCTCTCCTCCCTCTACCATGTCTTCGGGATCAAGCAGCTGAAGGACATCGCGCGCTTTTCACTGGTCTTCTCCTTCGCCCTCCTCCCGGTGGCGATGATACCGCTCCAGCTCCATCTCCAGCACCCGGAGCGGGGGATCGAGGTGATGCTGACCCCCCACTTCACCTCGGCCATCGCCGCCTTCGGCATCGCCTTTTCCACCTACGGCATGATCGTCGCCTCGGAGCTCTGGTTCGTCTACCGGCGGCATTTCGTGGAGACGGCCCTCGCGTTGCGGGCCAAACCGGACAAGAGCCCCCTGGAGAGATTCAGGTACCTCCTGTTTTCGACCCTCACCCTCGGCGCCTGGGACATCAGCGCCCATGCCCTGGAAAAAGACGAAAAAGCGGTGAAAATCATGGCAACCGTGGGGATCCCGGTCGCCTGCCTCCTCCATGGCTACGCCGGTTTCATCTTTGGCTCGGTCAAAGCGAACGCCCTCTGGACCACCCCCCTCATGCCGTTCATCTTCATCTGCTCCGCGGTGGTCTCGGGCATCGCCCTCTGCATGCTCGTTTACATGGTTACCATGGAGATCCGCAAGCTCATGGCGGGGTGGAAGAGGAAGCAGGACCCCTCCCTTCCCTCCCCGGAAGCGATCAAGAGCATGGAGATGTACGAGATCACCATGACATCCCGGTATCTCGTCTATGCCCTCATTGCCGCGTTGGGGCTGGAACTGCTGGATCTCCTTTTCAGGGACTACGCCAAGTTCCAGTCGTGGGAAATCGTGCGGAGCGTCATCTTCGGCCAGGACTTCGTCAATATCTTCATCGTGCAGTACGGCCTCGGCAACCTGGTACCCCTGACCCTCTTCCTTCTGCCGCGCATCACGGCCAAGAGGGCGGCGGTGGCCACGATCCTCGTCCTCATGGGGGTCTTCATGATGCGCTGGAACCTCGTCATCGGGGGACAGGCCTTCTCGGCCTCCTTCTCCGGATTCATGCACTACGAACTTCCCATCATTCCCCACGACATCGAGACCTTCAAGGAAGGGCTCATCGGCGCCATACTGGTTGGAATTACGCCGTTTGTCTTTTTCTGGGGACTGAACAAGATCTTTCCCGTGTTCAAGTATGATGACTCCCATTAGCAAAATTTTTTTTGAACTTTCATAAATTTGATCTAAATCAAGGACCCGGATTTGTAAAACGTTATTCTACAGTTATCCTTACAATATATTTATAAGCTCCGGCTTACACTCGGTTTGAGAACCATCTATCCAGTGCGGGAGGAACACCATGATGAAAGGAATGTCTCGAGCAGCAATCAGTACGGTTTGCCTGTTGCTGATGTTGTCCCTTGCAGCGCTCGCTTACGCCGATCCCGGCAAGGATCTGTTCGACAAGCAGTGCTCCGGCTGCCACACCGTCGGCGGCGGCGACGGGGGGGGGCCGGATCTCAAGGGGGTAACCGACAGGAGGTCCGAGGAGTGGCTCGAGTCGATCATCATTGAGCCGGACAAGATGGCGAAAGATCAGTCCCGCGTGGACCTGATCAAGAAATACGGCTACGAGATGCCGAACCTCGGCATCAGCCATGACGATGCCCTGAAGATCATTGCCTGGCTCAGGAGTTCAGGCGGGGGCGGGGCCGCGGCAGGGGCCCAGCCGGCCGCCGCGCCGGCCAAGCCGGTGGAAACCGTGGTGACGCCGCAGCTGGTGGCCCAGGGGAGGGCACTCTTCACCGGCTCCAGTCCCTTCGCCAACGGCGGCGCCCCCTGCGCGGCCTGCCACCCGTTCCGGGCGCCGGGGGTCTCCGGCGGCAACATGGCCACTGACCTTTCGGACCACTACGAGGGAATGGGGGAGCAGGGGCTGCGCGGCGTGCTCAAGAGCCTCAAGTTCCCGGTCATGAAAAAGATGTATGCCGACCGCCCCCTGACCGAGGAGGAGATCACCGCCGTGGTGGCCTTTTCCAAAGATGCGGCGGCCCAGAAGCGGGGGGGGTGGTCCTTCGACATCTTCCCCATAGCCGGCGCCGGCTTCTTTATCTTCTGTCTCGCGGTGTTGATTCTCTACAAAAGGAGGACCAGATAAATGTCACATGAAAGAATAAAAGACGACCGGACCGGATGTGACCGCGGATGGGAAGAGTTCTACCGGAATCGCTGGCAGTACGACAAGGTGGTGCGGAGCACCCACGGGGTGAACTGCACCGGCAGCTGCAGCTGGATGGTGCACGTGAAGGATGGCATCGTCGGCTGGGAGCTCCAGGCCAACGACTACCCCCAGTTCGACGGCACCATTCCCAACCACGAGCCCCGGGGCTGCACCCGGGGGATCAGCTACTCCTGGTACCTCTACAGCCCGCTGCGGGTGAAGTATCCCTACATGCGCGGCGCCCTTATCGACCTTTGGCGCGAGGCCCGCAGCCGCCACGAGGACCCGGTGGATGCCTGGAAGAGCATCGTGGAGAACCCGGAATCCCGCAAGGCCTATGTGGGCAAGCGGGGGACGGGGGGGATGCGCCGCGCCGATTGGGACGAGGTGACCGAACTGATCGCCGCCTCCTCCATCTACACCGCGAAGAAATACGGCCCCGACCGGGTCATCGGTTTCTCGCCCATTCCCGCCATGTCCATGATCAGCTACGCGGCCGGCACCCGGTTCCTCCAGCTCTTCGGCGGGGTCGCCATGAGCTTCTACGACTGGTACTGCGACCTCCCCCCCGCGTCGCCCCAGGTCTGGGGGGAGCAGACCGATGTGAACGAGTCGGCCGACTGGTACAACGCCTCCTACATCGTGCTCTGCGGCTCCAACGTCCCCATGACCCGGACCCCGGACGCCCACTTCCTTACCGAGGCCCGCTATCGGGGCACCAAGGTGGTGGTCATGTCCCCCGACTACAACATCGCCACCAAGTTCGCCGACAACTGGCTCCCGGTGGAGCAGGGGCACGACGGCGCCTTCTGGATGGCGGTGAACCACGTGATCCTCAAGGAGTTCTACGCCGACCGCCAGGTCCCCTTCTTCCAGGAGTACGCCCTGAAGTACACCGACCTCCCGTTCCTCGTGAAGCTGGATGAGAAGGGCGGGGCCCTGCGTCAGGGTGAGTTCCTCCGGGCCGCCGAGTTCGAGCGGAGCGCCTCACTTGAACATGCCGACTGGACCCTCTGCGTGGCCGACGGCGCCGGTGACGTGAAAATCCCCCACGGCAGCCTCGGCACCCGCTGGAGCAAGCAGGAGGGGAAGTGGAACCTGGACATGAAGGACCTGGTGGACGGCTCCGACATCGACTGCCGCCTGACCCTGATCGGCGGCGAGACCGGCCAGGTCCGCTTCACGTTCGAGTCCGACGGCGACAGCATCCGTGAGGTGCCGGTCCGGCGGATCGAGACGAAGAACGGCCCCGTGACGGTGGCCACCGTGTATGACCTCCTCATGGCCCAGTTCGGGGTCTCCCGGGGCCTCGGGGGGGACTACCCCGGGAGCTACGGTTCCGACAAGCCCTTCACGCCGAAGTGGCAGGAGAAGTACACGGGCATCGCCGCCCAGTCCCTCATCAAGATCGCCCGGGAATGGGCCGAGAACGGCGAGCAGAGCGGCGGCCGGAACATGATCATCATCGGCGCCGGGGTGAACCACTGGTACCACAACGACCTCATCTACCGGGCCGCCATCACCGCCCTGATCCTCACCGGCAGCGTCGGCCGCAACGGCGCGGGGCTCGCCCACTACGTGGGGCAGGAGAAGGTGGTCCCCCTGGCCCCCTGGACCTCCATCGCCATGGCCCAGGACTGGGTGAAGCCCTCCCGGCTTCAGAACACACCCAGCTTCTGGTACATCCACTCGGACCAGTGGCGCTACGACCGGACTTTTGTGGACTACTTCAAGCCCGAAACCGGCGAGAAGATGCCGCTCCACGCGGCGGACATGAACGCCAAGGCGGTCCGGCTCGGGTGGCTCCCCTTTGCTCCCCACTTCAACGACAACACCCTGCGGATGGTGGAGGCGGCCAAGGCGGCGGGGGCCCAGAGCGATGACGAGATCCGCTCCTGGCTCGTGGGGCGGCTGAAGAGCGGCGAGACCCGCTTCGCCATCGAGGACCCGGACGGCCAGGGGAATTCCCCCAAGGTCTGGTTCATCTGGCGGGCCAACGCCATCTCCTCCAGCGCCAAGGGGCATGAGTTCTTCCTGAAGCACGTCATCGGCGCCCCCAACAGCAGCCTCTCCGCCAAGGAGGTGGCCAAGGGGCAGGTGAAGGATCTCGTCTGGCACGACAAGGCCCCCGAAGGGAAGATGGACCTGGTGGTGGACCTGAACTTCCGCATGGACACCTCCACCCTCTACTCGGACATCGTCCTCCCCACGGCCACCTGGTACGAGAAATCGGACCTGAACACCACCGACATGCACTCCTTCGTGAACTGCCTGGACGCCGCCGTGCCGCCGTCGTGGGAATCCAAGTCCGACTGGAAGATCTTCACCCGCATCGCCAAAAAGGTGAGCGAGCTGGCGGTGAAGCACCTCCCGACGCCGGTGAAGGACATCATCGCCGCGCCGCTCCTCCACGACACCCCGGGCGAGATCGCCCAGCGGACCGTGAAGGACTGGAAGCTGGGGGAATGCGAGCCGATCCCCGGCAAGACCATGCCGAACCTGGCCATCGTGGAGCGGGACTACGTGAACCTCTACAACCGCTACGTGTCGGTGGGGCCCCACATGGGTCACCTCCACGCCCACGGGGTCAGCTGGGAGGCGGACGACGTCCACGAGACGCTCCTGGAGACCATGCCGACCCGCAGCTGGAACGGCAAGACCTTCCTGGACCTGGAGGACGAGAAGGCCGTGGCCGACGTGCTCCTCTCCTTCGCCCCGGAGACCAACGGCGAGCTGGCCTACCGGGCCTACCAGAACCTGGAGAAGCGGGTCGGCAAGCCCCTGGCCCAGATCGCCGCCGGGAGCCGGGACCTGCGGATCAAGTGGGAGCACGTGACCCAGAAGCCCCAGCGCTACTGCAGCACCCCGGTCTGGAGCGGCCTCGTGAACAACGGGCGCCCCTACGCCCCCTACACCCTGAACGTGGAATACGACGTGCCGTGGCGCACCCTCTCGGGCCGCCAGTCCCTCTACCTGGACCACCCGTACTACGGCGAGTTCCACGAGGGGCTCCCCACCTTCAAGGCGAAGCTCAACCCGGCGATCCTGGACGAGACCGAAGGGGAAACGGGGCTGGTTCTCAACTTCCTCACCCCCCACGGCAAGTGGAGCATCCACTCCACCTACAGCGACAACCTCCGGATGCTCACCCTGGGGCGGGGCGGACCGGTGGTCTGGCTCAACCACGAAGACGCGGCCGGGGCCGGCATCGAGGACAACGAGGAGATCGAGGTCTACAACTTCAACGGCGTGGTGGTCTCCCGGGCCGTGGTCTCCTCCCGCATTCCCAAGGGGGCGGCGGTCATGTACCACGCGCCGGAGCGGACCATCAACATCCAGAAATCGAAGAAGACCGGCAAGAGGGGCGGGGTCCACAACAGCCTCTCTCGCATCCGCCTGAAGCCGACCCTGATGCTCGGGGGCTACGCCCAGTTCAGCTACTACTTCAACTACTGGGGACCCACCGGCGTGAACCGGGACAGCTACGTGGTCGTCAGAAAGCTGAGGGGGTGAGACAATGGATGTCAGAGCGCAACTGGTAATGGTGTTCAACCTGGACAAATGCATCGGCTGCCACGCCTGCAGCCTCTCCTGCAAGAACATATGGACCGACCGCAAGGGCGCGGAATACATGTGGTGGAACAACGTGGAGACCAAGCCCGGCGTCGGCTACCCGAAGAAGTGGGAGGACCAGGAGGAGTTCAAGGGGGGCTGGGTCGCCGACGGCCAGAACCTGCGGCTCAAGGCCATGGGGAAGGGGCCGACGCTCCTCAACATGTTCTTCCAGCCCAATATGCCGAAGCTGGATGACTATTACGAGCCCTTCGACTTCGACTACGGCAACCTCTACGGCGCCAAGGGGGGTGACGACCAGCCGGTGGCCGAGGCGTTCTCCCAGATCTCCGGGGAGAAGATGGCCCACATCAAGGCCGGCCCCAACTGGGACGACGACCTCTCCGGCTCCCAGGTCTACGCGGCGGAGGACGTGAACCTGGAGGACCGGAAGATCATCGAGCAGTACAGCACCATGTTCATGCAGTACCTCCCCCGCATCTGCAACCACTGCCTGAACCCCGCCTGCGTCGCCTCCTGCCCCTCCCGGGCCATCTACAAGCGGGGCGAGGACGGGGTGGTTCTGGTGGACCAGGAGGTCTGCAAGGGGTGGCGGTTCTGTACCAGCGCCTGCCCCTACAAGAAGGTCTACTTCAACTGGAACAGCGGCAAGGCGGAAAAGTGCATCTTCTGCTTCCCCCGGACCGAGACGGGCCAGTGCAACGCCTGCGCCCACAGCTGCGTCGGCCGGATCCGCTACGTCGGGGTTCTCCTCTACGACGCCGCGAAGGTGGAGCAGGCCCTCCTGAAGCCCGACAACCAGCTGGTGGAGGCCCACCGGGCCGTGATCCTCGACCCCCGGGACGAGGCGGTCCGGGAAGGGGCCCGGAAGAACGGCGTCCCCGAGCAGTGGCTGGAGGCCGCCGAGAAGTCGCCGGTCTACGCCCTCGTCAAGGAGTTCGGTCTGGCCCTGCCGCTCCACCCCGAGTTCCGGACCATGCCCATGGCCTACTACATCCCGTCCCTCTCGCCGGTTCTGGCAGCCGGCGGCGAACTCCATGAACTGGTGGAGCACGGGACGATCCCGCCCCGGGAGTCTCTTCGGGCCCCCATCGGGTACCTGGCGAGCCTCCTGGGGGGCGGCAACCGGGAGGTGGTGGCGGCGGCCCTGGAGAAGCTCATCGCCCTCCGCATCCACATGCGGGCCAAAAACCTGAACCAGCCCCCTGACGAGGCGATCCTCGCGAGGGCGGGGCTGGACGAAGCCGGAGCCGGCCGTCTCTATCGCCTCTTCACGGTCGGCGGCTACAACGAGCGGAACATCATTCCGCCCCAGCAGCGGGAGGATCTCGATTCGCACACCCGCAAGGGGGCCAGCGGCTTCGGCATCCTGAAGAAGACGGGGAGGGGAAAATGATAACCGCTGAACTCTATGCATCCCTCGCCCGGATGCTCGACTACCCCCAGGAGAAAAAAGGCCTCCTGTCGGCCCTGGGCCTCGTCCAGGGGTATCTCGTGGCTGAGCGCCTGGAGTGCTCCCTCGGCCCCTTCGGGGAGTTCGTGACCGGATCGACCCTGGCGGAAATCCAGGAGGAATATGTGGCGACCTTCGATTTCAACCCGTCGGTCGCCCCCTATCTGGGCCACCACCTGTTCGGCGACAACCAGAAGAAGGGGGAGTATCTCATCGCCCTGAAAGGGGAGTATCGCCTCCATGACTACACCCCCCTCGGCAACGAGCTCCCCGACCACCTCCCCCTCATCCTCTGGTTCCTGGCCCATCTGGCCAGCAAGGGGGAGACCGGGGCACGGCAAGCGTTCATCGACCGGTACGTGGTGCCGGGGGTCGAGAAGCTCGCCGGCAGCTTCGCCGCATCCCGCCGGGATTCCCCCTGGAGGCCCGTGGTGGAGGCCATCCGCCTCATCTGCGGCGAGGACGCCGCCCAGGGAGTGCGCCCGGCTGAAGCCATCGGCCATGGCGTTCCCGAACAAAGCCGCCCGAAAATGGTTATGCACCCGGAGGTAAGACCATGCTGAATACGCTCATTTTCGTCGTTCTTCCCTACGTGGCCCTGGCGCTGGTCCTGGTGGTGACCCCCTACCGCTTTTTCAGCAACCGCCTCGGCTGGACGGCCTATTCCACCCAGTTCCTGGAGCGCAGGACTCTCTACTGGGGGATCAACCCGTGGCACTACGGGATCATCCTGATCCTCCTGGCGCACCTGGCCGGCATTGTGGCCCCCGGAGTCATGAAACGGCTCCTGGGGAACAAGGACGCCCTGATCTTCCTGGAGAGCGTCGGCCTCGGCCTGGGGTTCCTTGCCCTGTTCGGCAGCATCATCCTGCTGCTGCGCCGGGCCAACTCCACCACCCTGAAGCGGCTGACCCTGGTGAGCGACTGGGTCCTCCTCCTGCTCCTGATCACCCAGACCGCCACGGGGGTCTATATTTCTCTCTTCATGCGCTGGGGCTCCCAGTGGTACCTCCACACGGTGGTTCCCTATTTCTACTCCCTCATCTCCTTCAACCCGCAGCTGGAGTATATGGCCGACTTCCCCCTCATCTTCAAGCTGCACGCGGCCGGGGCATTCCTGATCGTGGCGCTCCTGCCCTTCACCAAGCTGGTCCATATGCTCTATCAGCCGTTCACGTTCCTGAAGGATCCTCCCATCCTCTACCGCTGGCAATCCAAGCCAAAGGAAAGGGTGGGGTAACGGTAGTCGGAGGAGTACGTCATGGAAACGCAAGAGAATAAGATGGCATCGGTGGCAACGTGGGGAACCCAGATCAGGGAGCGCGCCATGGCGACCCACAAGCACCGGCAGATATCGGTTCTGACGATGAATACCCTCTCCTTTACCGTCTGCTTCGCGGTGTGGGTGATGTTCTCCATCATCGGCATTCCGATCAAGGCCGCCCTGGGCCTGAACGAGACCCAATTCGGCATCCTGGCCGCCACCCCGATCCTCTCCGGCTCCCTGATCCGGCTGCCGCTCGGGATGTGGACCGACAAGTACGGCGGGCGCATCGTCTTTTTCATCCTGATGCTCTGTACCATCATCCCCATCTACCTGGTGAGTGCCGCCACCGAATACTGGCACTTCCTCCTCCTGGGGCTGTTCCTCGGGCTTGCCGGCGGCTCCTTCTCGGTGGGGATCAGCTACACCGCCCGCTGGTTCACGAAGGCCCGGCAGGGGTTCGCCATGGGGATTTTCGGCGCCGGGAACGCGGGCGCTGCGGTGACCAAGTTCCTGGCCCCCTCCCTGGTGGTGGCCTACGGCTGGCAGGCGGTCCCCAAGGTCTATTCCGTGGCGATGCTCGTCACGGCCATCATGTTCTGGCTCTTCACCTTCACCGAGCACAGCCACAAGGTCGATTCGACCGTGACCATCAAGGACCAGCTGGCGGCGCTGAAGGACCCGAAGGTGTGGCGCTACTGCCAGTACTACGCCATCGTCTTCGGCGGCTACGTGGGGCTGTCCCTCTGGATGACCAAGTACTACATTAATGAGTATGGGTTCGAAATCAGAACCGCCGCCCTGCTCGCCGCCATATTCGTGCTCCCCTCCGGGGTGATCCGCGCCCTGGGCGGCTGGCTTTCGGACCGGTTCGGCGCCCACACCGTCACCTGCTGGGTCATGTGGATCTCCGGCGGGTGCCTGTTCCTCCTCTCGCTGCCCCACTTTGATGTGGTCGTCAAGACGGTGAACGGCCCCGTGTCGCGCCATGTGGGGCTCAATGTATGGATCTTCACGGCCCTCCTCTTCATTGTCGGGATAGCCTGGGGCTTCGGCAAGGCGTCAGTGTTCAAGCACATTGCCGATGAGTATCCCCACAACATCGGCGTAATCTCCGGCATCGTGGGGCTCGTCGGAGGACTCGGAGGGTTCCTCCTCCCCATCATGTTCGGCGCCCTGGTGGACCTGACCGGTATCCGAAGCACCGCCTTCATGCTCCTGTACGGTTCAACGTGCGTCTCCCTTCTCTGGATGTATCTGGCACTGAAGAAGGAAAAAGTTCATCGCAAACTGAAAACAGCGGACATTCTGGAATAACCAGCCAATTCCCATGGAAGGAGAAAAACGATGCGAGCGGATGTAATGACAGGAACGGAAACGAAAAAGAGCGGGTCACCCCGCGTATTGACCGAGTGGAACCCGGAGGACAAGCACTTCTGGGAGACCAAGGGAAAGGCCATCGCCAACCGCAACCTCTGGATTTCCATCCCGGCGCTCTTTCTGGCCTTCGCGGTCTGGATGGTCTGGAGCGTGGTCTGCGTGAACCTCCCGCTGATCGGCTTCAAGTACGACACCAACAAGCTGTTCTGGCTGACGGCCCTGCCGGGGCTGGCGGGGGCGACACTCCGCATCTTCTACTCATTCATGGTGCCGATCTTCGGCGGCCGCAAATGGACCGCCATCAGCACCGCCTCGCTCCTGATTCCCGCCATCGGAATCGGCTTTGCCGTGAGGGACCCCTCCACGAGCTACACGACCATGCTGATCCTGGCGGTGTTATGCGGTTTAGGCGGCGGCAACTTCGCCTCCAGCATGGCCAACATCAGCTTCTTCTTTCCCAAGGCCCAGAAGGGGACCGCCCTGGGATTGAACGCAGGGCTGGGGAACCTGGGAGTGAGCGCCATGCAGTTCATCGTGCCGCTCGTTATTACCACCGGCATGTTCGCCGCCCTGTGCGGCGATCCGCAGATGTGTGTCATCAAAGGCGAGACCAAGCCGCTCTGGCTGCAAAACGCCGGCTTCATCTGGGTGCCGTTCATCGCCCTGTCCGCCATAGCAGCCTGGTTCGGCATGAACGATATCGCCAGCGCCAAGGCTTCCTTCAGCGACCAGGCCATCATCTTCAAGCGCAAGCATAACTGGTTGATGTGCTGGCTCTATCTCGGCACCTTCGGTTCGTTCATCGGCTACTCGGCGGGGCTTCCGCTCCTGACCAAGTCCCAGTTCCCCGGCGTAAACCCGGTCCAATACGCCTTCCTCGGACCCCTCGTGGGCGCCCTGGTCCGTCCGGTAGGGGGGTGGCTGGCCGACAAGCTCGGCGGGGCGAGGGTCACCTTCTGGAACTTCATCGTCATGGCCGCCGCCGTGTTCGGCGTCCTCTACTTCCTCCCCCACGGCGGAGTCGGCGGTAATTTCTGGGGATTCCTGGCGATGTTCATCCTCCTCTTCGCCACCACCGGCATCGGCAACGGCTCCACCTTCCGCATGATCCCGGTCATCTTCATGACCGAACGGCAGCGGGATGCGGCGGGCAAGGGAGAGGCGGCCCAGGAGCAGGCGATCAAAGACGCCAACAAGGAGGCGGCCGCCGTGCTCGGCTTCACCTCGGCGTTCGCGGCGTACGGCGGGTTTTTCATCCCCAAGAGCTTCGGCACCTCAATCGCCGCCACCGGCAGCCCTGATATGGCCCTCTACGGATTCATCGGTTTCTATGTTAGCTGTATCGTCATGACATGGTGGTACTACTCGCGGAAAAACGCCGAGGCTCCCTGCTGAGGGATAACACGCTGGCGCTCAGTATTACCCTTGCTGTAGCCACACCACGGCCTATCCTGCAGGGAGGTCGTGGTGTTAATTCCCCTTCACGGGTCACCATCGAAAGGAGCAGTACATGAAAAAAGTTGTCTCAGCAGCCGCACTCGCCATCTTCTGTGCGGCAACGGCATTCGCCGCCGACACCATGGTTTTTGAAAACAAGAACGGCAATGTGACCTTCCCCCACAAAAAGCATCAGGAAATGCTGAAAAACTGCAAACTCTGCCATGAGAAGGGTCCCGGCAAGATTGAGGGATTCGGCAAGGATTTTGCGCACACAACCTGCAAAGGCTGTCACGAGAGCAAGAAAGCCGGTCCGACCAAATGCGGTGAGTGCCACAAAAAGTAATAAAACAGAAGCCGTAACGCGGAAAGCCCGGACCGCATCAGCAGTCCGGGCTTTCTGGTATCTCTCCACCTCCGCCACCATGAACGGCCGGTGTTCAACCTCCTCCACAGTCTTTTCTTTCTCCTTTATCGATCAGCTTCGCTGGGTCCCTCCCCCATTTCAAAGTGCCGGTCCAGAAGCTGCACGTCAACTTCAGCGCCGGCGTCAAGGAGGGAATCGGGGGGGAGCTTCAGCAGACCGTTGCAACTGGTCAGTGACGACAGGCGGGCGGAGCTCTGGTTGCCGGTGACGGAGACCACGTAGCACCCTTCGACCAGCTCTACGGCGCAGCGGACCAGATGGGGACGGTTGCCACGGTTTGCCGCCGCTTCGACCAGGGTGCCCCTGACAATGGGCCTGAAAATGCGGGAATGCCCCATCATTTTCAGCAGGGAGGGCCGGACGAACTGTTCGAAGGCCACCATGGCGGCAACCGGGTTCCCCGGCAAGGCAAAGACCGGCTTTCCCCGGACCATGGCGAACGCCACCGGTTTCCCCGGCTTCATGGCCACCTTCCAGAAGAGAATCTCTCCTCCCAGCTCCTGGAGCGCCTCCCGGACGAAATCCCGGTCTCCCACCGAAACCCCGCCCGTGGTTATGAGAACGTCGGCCTGCATCCCTTCGAGGATTTTGGTCCTGGTGATCTCCCGGTCGTCCCGGGCTATGCCGAGCATGACCGGCTCCCCTCCGGCTTCAAGGACCTGAGCGGCAATACTGAAGCTGTTGCTGTTGATGATTTTCCCCGGCACCGGCATGGAGCCGGGCTGGATGAGTTCGTCACCGGTGGAGAGGACCGCGACCCGGACCCGGCGAAACACCGCAACCGCCGTTTTCCCCAGGGAGGAGAGCATGCCGAGCTCCTGGGGGCGGAGACAGGCCCCCGTTGAAATTACCCGTTCGCCGGCCGTGACATCTTCGCCGCGGCACCGGACATGGTCGCCCTTCTTCACCGTGCCCGTGAAGCGGATCACCCCGTCGGACTCCTCCACGTCCTCCTGCGGGACAACGGTGTCGCAGCCGGGGGGGAGCGGGGCGCCGGTCATGATCTTCACCGCGCAGCCTGTGAGAACCGGCTCCGTTCGCGTCTCCCCTGCCGGAAGAAAGCCGCAGATTGTAAGGTCTCCTGCCGCAGCATCGGCATGGGCGAACGCGTAGCCGTCCATGGCCGAGTGGTCAGCGGCAGGGATGTCCCAGGGGGCAAAGGTGTCTTCGGCCGCAATTCTCCCCAAGGAGTGGAGAATGGGAACCTCCTCGGCTCCGAGACGCTGCGAGTGGGAAAGGATGATGCGCCGGGCCTCTTCAATGGATATCATGTCATTACTCCTCTGTCGGGCAGCATGATCGCCTCATGGCAAAAGTTAGGATAGGGATGATGTATTCTGACTCTTGGCCACCAGAAAGTAAACCACTCCCAGAATGAGGAGCGTGCCGGCCAGAAAGGCCTGGGTAGTCAAAGGGTCGTGCCGGATGGTCGAGATCAGGATTTCCCTGATGATGGCGACAATGACAACCCCGACGAAAACCAAAATATTGAACTTCGCCCCCTTCAGTGCCTTGATCTCGTTTTCCATCAGTTCCACCATCATCCAGAGGATCAGAAGGGTCCCCAGGGCCGCCAATATCCCCTTTTCCAGGTTCCCGCTGAAGACATGAATGATATCGGAAATGAACAACCCCACCACGGAAATTGACGCCCCCATGAGCGCCACCACGAGGATCAGATTGAGCCCGTAGGTGAACCGCTCTGCCGCTCGGATAAGATTCGATTCAAACCGGTGGGAGATGAAGACTTTTTTTAGCTCTTCTTCCATGTAGGAGGCGCTCATGATGTCGAGGTTGATATCGATGATCTTCTCTACCACCTCGGTCTTTTTCCGCCGCTCTTCCCGATCGGCGAAGTTTTCCCGGATCATATTGACGACAAACCGTCGCACCAGGTGCATCGCCGAATTGACGTAATGGGCGTTGAGGCCAATCTTTACATGGACATGGCCGACCCGTTGCAGGTTGTGGAGGTACTGATTGTCGTATACCCCGCAGAAAAGGTTGATAAACCAAAACCTGTGCTTTTGTTTCAGCCTCTCAAGAACGGGATCGCCATTGAGGAATCCGGCCGTTTCCGGTACCCCCAGAAGATTGTCATAGAATTCATCGATCAGCAGATCCGCATTGGTCTCGGCGAGAGGACGCAGCGACTTCAGGGTCTCCGCATCCTCGTCGGTGAAGAAGTAGTGAGACTTTATCTCCTGCATCGTCAGCATCGAAAAGTACTCCTTGAAGAAAAGGGATAGTTTTCACACAGTATAACCGCACAGAAGGCATCTTCAATTTGAAGGCTTCCTGTTTTTGCAACTCCCCCGCAGCACAGCGGCACACTGCAACGAAAACGGCCCCACTGGCTGGATGCCGGTGGGGCCGCTGCATGTCGTTAAAGGTGGTTCCTTCCATGGAACCGATGGACATAATCACCACAAAACTTAATGTGCCATTTCTTACACAGACAGAAGGCAGAAGTCAAGGACAAAGTCTCCTCCCCTGGCCCGTGCGGGGCGGTGACGCTGCCGTTGCGCCAGATCCTTGTTCAGGAGGTTTAACGGCCTATTTCCGCCACGGCTTGAGGAAAAAATAGATAATCAGCAGGAAGGGGGCAGCTGAAAAGGCCGCCTCGAAGTTGCCGAGGAAGAGCTGCCAGGTCCCGAAGGAAACCAGGGAGAGGACGAATACAACCAGAATGACCGAAACAAGCCTGTTCATGGAAATAGATAGATACTCACAAAGACCGGAAGGGAGACGTCACGCTGCCGACGTCCGGAGGGAATGGGCATAAAAAAAGCCCCGGATTGCTCCGGGGCCTTTCTCGTGTTGCAGGGTTCGAATCGCTTACACCCTGGTTACGTTGGCCGCCTGCAGACCTTTCGGGCCCTTGACGACGTCGAACGTTACCCTATCGCCCTCAGTAAGGGATTTGAAACCGTCGCCCGTGATGGCCGAGAAGTGGACGAATACGTCCTCACCGTTCTCCTGCTCCAGAAAACCAAACCCCTTGCTGTCGTTGAACCACTTTACTGTACCGTTTGCCATGTTCTTTCTTTCTCCTGATGCTGCTGTGTGTTAGTTTGTCTGGGCATACCCATAGACAGATGCAACACTATCAGCTTTCATACCGAAAAGTCCACGATTAATTTGCACCCTGTGAAAAATAGTTTCCGAAGCCGGGAAGAGACGCCCGAAAAGCCGGTCGGAGCACCAAACGGCGCGGCACAAGGGGAGCGACATCGTGTATACTCCACCCTATCCCCCAACGCAAGAGAGGAGTCCCAGACCATGACCGCGGCACCGGCAACCACCAGATCCCCGAGCGCGGAGCGGGCAGAAAACCGCCGCTGGCTCAAGGAGCAGATGAACCCCTACTTTTTCATCGCCATGAAGGACGAGCCCGAGGCCCTCGCCATCCTGACGCGGGAACTGGGGATGCTGCGGCGCAACCGGCGCATCCTGCTGGCCGACCGGGAAAAGTCCCTCATCATGGCGGTGGTCAACCAGGCGGGGACCCTCTATGACACCCTGCGCCGCATCCCGGAGCGGGAGATCTCCTACGCCATGATTGCCCACTCGGACGACCCGATCCCGGGGCTCGCCCAGAACCTGGAGATCCAGCGCTTCGAATTCGACCGCCGGAGCAACGAGGAGATCCTCGCCGGTCAGGAGGTGGAGGTGCCGGCCGCCATCCGGCGGAAGGTGACAACGGCGGTGCGCACCTACTACCCCGACATGGATCTAGCCGACCTGGACCGGCTCCTCCGCATCCTCTGGCTCAACAACGAGAACTACGTCCGAATCTCCCCCCCCCGCCGGGTTGCCCAGGTGCTCCGCCTCTTCCAGGAGGGGAACCGCCGCGGCGGCCTTTACCTGGACGTGGAGGAGATGGAGCAGAGCACGGCTGGCAACGAGTCGCGGGTCTTCTTCGCCGTGGGGAACCCTCCCCAGAAGGACTTTCTCCTCCAGGTGATGGAGGTCTTCAAGCGCCTCGAACTGGGCGTGAACCGCGCCTACTGCCTCACCATCAGCAACGGCGTCCACCCCTACTTCCTCGGCACCTTCTATGTACGACACCATGGCGGCAGAGTACTTGAGCGGGGTTCCGAGTTCTTCTGCCGCCTGGAGAGGGAGCTCTCCAACACCCAGCTCCTGGCGACCAGCTCCCACGCCTACCGCGAATTCGTCATCACCGGCTCCATGAGCGGCGATGAGGCCACTCTCGCCAACGCCTTCATCGCTTTCTGCCACTCGAACCTGGCCCACAACCAGCCCGACCGCTTCGGCCTTGACGACGTGCGCGGCGCCTTCCTCTCCCACCCGGAGATCGCGCTCCAGCTGGCCACGCTCTTCCGCGCCCGCTTCGACCCCGCCATTGCGGACCGGGACGCGGCCTATGAGCAGGCCCTTGCCGAGACGCGGCGGGAGGTGGCGGGGTACAACACGGGGCACCGCTACCTGGACGAGGTGCGACGGACCATCTTCCGCGCCTGCCTCTCCTTCATCACCCATACGCTCAAGACCAACTTTTTCGTCCTGGAGAAACAGGCCCTGGCCTTCCGGCTCGACCCGGCCTATCTCACGGAGCTCAGTTCCGATTTCACGGCCGATCTGCCGCCGGTCATGCCGTTCCGTATCACCTACTTCTTCAGCCGCTACGGCTTCGGGTACCACATCGGCTTCTCCGACATCGCCCGGGGCGGCTGGCGCACCGTCATCTGCCGCACCGCCGACGACCTGGTCACCAACGCCAACACCCTCTTCCGCGAGAACTTCGTCCTGGCCCACACCCAGCACCTGAAGAACAAGGACATCTACGAGGGAGGGTCGAAGCTCGTGGTGCTCCTGGACGCATCGGACCTGAAGGCAAAGGAGCGGGAGCTGGAGACCTGGCGGCTCTACAAGCTCCAGTACGGCATCACCGGCGCCTTCCTCGACATCTTCACTACCGACAGAGGCGTGGCCAGACACCCGGCCGTGATCGACTACTACCGGGAGGACGAGCCCATAGAGCTGGGTCCCGACGAGAACATGCACGATTCCATGATCGAGACCATCGCCTGGCTGTCGAAGCGGCGCGGCTACATGCTCGGCATCGGCATCATGTCCAGCAAGCGGGTCGGGATCAACCACAAGGAGTACGGCGTCACCTCCACGGGGGTGGTGAAGTTCGCCGAGATCACCATGGCCGAGCTGGGGATCGACATCCGCCGCGACCCGTTCACCGTCAAGCTCACCGGCGGCCCGGGCGGCGACGTGGCCGGCAACGCCCTGCGGCTGCTGCTGGAACGCTCGCCCCAGGCCACCATCACCCTCATCCTCGACGGCACCGCGGCCCTCTGCGACCCGGCCGGCGCCGACCACAGGGAACTGGGGCGCATCCTCCTGAAACAGGACCTGGACGCCTTCGACCCGGCGGCGCTCCACCCCGGCGGCTTCATGCTCTTCCGGACCGGGAGCCGCCGCGAGGGGTTGCGGGAGCTCTTCCGCCGGGTGACGAAGACCGACAGGGGGCTCGTTGATGAGTGGATCTCCCTGGACGAGTTCTCCAAGGAGTACGGCGACCTGGTCTTCACCGTCCCGGCCGACCTCTTCATCCCGGCCGGGGGCCGCCCCGAGACCATCGACAGGGACAACTGGGAGCGCTTCCTTCTCCCCGACGGCACCCCGTCGGCCCGGGCCATCGTGGAAGGGGCCAACTCCTTTATCACCCCTGCGGCCCGGATCGAGCTCCAGAAGAAGGGGATCATCGTCATGCGCGACGCCTCGGCCAACAAGTGCGGCGTCATCTCCTCCTCCTACGAGATCATAGCCAACCTGCTGCTCTCGGAGGAGGAGTTCCTGGAGCACAAGGAGCGCTACGTGGCAGACGTGCTCGCGATCCTCGAAAAGCGGGCCGGCGACGAGGCGCGGCTCATCCTCAGGCGTCGCCGCGAGCAGCCGGGGCTCCTCTGCACCGAGATTTCCGACTCCCTCAGCACCGAGATCAACGCCAACTACGGGCGGCTCTTCGCCTTCTTCCAGGGGCGCCCCGAGCTCTCCCTCCAGCCCCTCTACCGCCGGGCGATACTCGCGCACCTGCCCAGGATCATCGCCGAGGAGCCCCGCTTCCGCCGCCGCCTCGCCCGGCTCCCCCAGAAGTACCTCTCGGCCATACTCGCCGCCGAGATCGGCTCGTCCATGGTCTACAAGGGTGACCGGGAAGCGGCGTTTGAGGACATGATCCGGCTCCATCTGACGCGGAATTTCCCAACTTAGTACCTCCGAGCCCGCCATACGACCAAAGAAAAGCGCCCCCTCCACGGACAGGAGGGGGCGCTGGCACATCATCCACTTTTGCGTAACGGTCAAACGAGCTCGATAGCATCCCCCGGCCGCACCGTCCCGCCCGTCAGGACCCTGACGAAGATCCCCTCCTTAGGCATGACGCAGTCGCCGGCCTGGTAGAAGATGGCGCAGCGGGTGTGGCACTCCTTGCCGATCTGGGTCACCTCCAGGAGCGTCTCCCCCACCGTGAGCCGCGTCCCGATCGGAAGCGCCGGCAGGTCGATACCCTCGGTGGTGATGTTCTCGGCGAAGTCGCCGCTGTCCACGTCGAGACCCATGGCCCGCATCTTTGCAATACTCTCCGTGGCCAGCAGGCTCACCTGCCGGTGCCACTCTCCCGCGTGGGCATCGCCGACGATGCCGTGGTTCTCCCTGAGTTCCACGCTGGCCACCGGCGTCTTGCGCTCACCCTTGTTCTTGCTGATGCAGACGGCTACAACTTTCGCTGACATAAAGACCTCTCGTAGTGTCCTTCCTGCTACCCGCCCACCTTCGCCATGGAGAACGCTGTATGCTCCGCCTTCTCCGCATCCATGCCGTGGCGCGCCGGCTTGCCTCCCACCAGTCGCCGCAGGGCATCCTCCAGCAGGGCCGGAACTTCCACTCCGAGAAACGGCTTCAGGTCGAGTCCGTCGTCGGAGAAGAGGCAGCTCTTGGCCATGCCCGTTGAGGTGACCCGGATCCGGTTGCATTCGCCGCAAAAGTGCCCCGAGACGGCAGAGATAACCCCGATGGTCCCGGTGGCGCCGCGGATGCGGAAATCCCGCGACGGGCCTGCCATGGCCCCCTTCTCAACCGGCTCAAGCTCGTAAACGGAGGCGATCCGGTCGAGGATCTCCTGGGCCGGGATGCAGAACTGCTGCCAGTTCTTCTCACGGGTGGCCGGCATGTACTCAATGAAGCGGACCGTGTAGGGGTGGTCGAGGGTGAGGCGGGCAAAGTCCACAACCTCGTCGTCATTCAGCCCGCGCATCACCACCATGTTGATCTTTGGCGGAGGGAACCCGGCGGCCATGGCCGCGGCGATGCCGGCCATGACCCGCTCCACGTCGCCGGTGCGGGTGATGGTGCGGAAGGTGTCGGGCTTGAGGGAGTCGAGGCTGATGTTGAGCCGCTGGACCCCAGCCTGGCGCAGGTCAGCTGCCATCTCAGGGAGCAGGACACCGTTGGTGGTGAGAACCAGCTGCCGCAGCCCCGGGATTGCCGCGACCCGGGCGAGGAACGGCACGATCCCCTTGCGGACCAGGGGCTCGCCGCCGGTGATCCGGATCTTCTCGACCCCGATGGCCACCGCGGCCCGGGCGATCCGGAAGAGATCTTCGTAGGAGAGGATGTCGCCATGGGACAGCTTCTCCACCCCCTCGGCCGGCATGCAGTAGCGGCAGCGGAGATTGCAGCGGTCGGTGACCGAGAGGCGGAGATAGTTGATCCTGCGGCCAAAGTTGTCAACAAGTTCCATGATACACCCGCTCTTTTGGAGTCAGCGGAGAAACCGCTCCTCCACGAAGCCGGCCACCTGGGCCGGATCATTCAGGTCGAGGACCGGGACGTCAAGCTCCAGGGCCTCGTCGCTCGCCACGGCCACAAGGGTCGGATCGTGCTCCTCGCCCCGACACAGCAGCGTAGCGCTCCGCTCCTTGCGGTGAACCTCGATCTTTGGCAGGCCGCTCTTCTTGAACCCCTCGGTGAGAACGATGTCCACATCGCCGAAGTAGGTGGCAAGGAGATCCTCGAGGGGGGGAGATTCGGCGTGCTTCTTCACCATCGCCAGCTTTTCGGGAGAGGCGATGAGCATGGTGTCGGCGCCGGCAGCGGTGAGGCGATGGGAGTCCTTCCCCGGGTGGTCGATGTCGAAGCGGTGGGCGTCGTGCTTTATCACGCCCACCCGGTATCCCCGCCCCTTCAGTTCCGTAATCACCTTCTCGAGAAGGGTCGTTTTTCCCGTTCCTGATTTTGCCACGAACGATAGTGCCTTGATCGCCATCCCTTCCTCCCTGTATCGAACGGTTTCAAACTCTTCCGGAGTGTTGACGTTGACGAAAGTCCGTCCCGGCGTGACGAGGTCGGCCAGTTCCGCGGGCTCCACATGGCGGGTGCGCACCTCGGGATAGAAATCGTAGATCCGGTAGTCACCCTCCCGGAGCATCCGCTCCATGGCCGGCAGGCACCCCGTCCCGTAGACGGCGAAGAGGGGGTCGAGCCCGTCGTCGGTGCAGGGGACCACCACGTCGTACCCTTCCCGCAGGGAGCAGAGCCGCTCGATAACCCGCGGATCGGGCCACGGCACATCGCAGGCCGAAACGAAGATGTAGGGGGTCCCTGCCCGAGCGAGGCCGGTGTGGAGACCGCCCAAGGCGCTCCCGGGATGGATGTCGGGATAGACCGGCAGGCCATAGGGTGCGAAGCGCTCGCTACGGTCTCCCACGAGAATCGTCCGTGGAAACAGGGGCCGGAAGGTGTCGATGACCCGCTCCACGAGGGGGGTCCCGCCGAAGGAAAGGAGCGCCTTGTCGCGCCCCATGCGCCGGCTCTTTCCTCCTACGAGAATCACGCCGGTCACGTCGGAGAGGTATGCACCATCCATGGGTGAATTGTAAAGGCGAGTGGGGCGAATAGTCAAAGGGGTTTTACCTCCCGGCGCCATCGTCCCGGGGAAAAAAAGAAGACGGCGCCCCGGTCCACCTCGGCATCGGCCCAGACCTCCCCACCGTGGCGGTTCACGATCCGCTGCACCGTGGCGAGGCCGATGCCGGTCCCCTCGAATTCGTCGCCCCGGTGGAGCCGCTGGAAGGGGCGAAAGAGCTTGTCGACATACTGCATGTCGAAGCCGGTGCCGTTGTCGCGGACAAAACACGCCCGCGCGCCGTCTGCCTCCACCGTACCGAACTCGATGACCCCCCGGGGCCGCTTCCCCGTGTATTTCCAGGCATTGCCCACCAGGTTCTCCAGGGCGATCCGCAAAAGCTGCGGGTCTCCCCAAACGGTGACGTCGGCGGCAATGACAAACTCCACCGCGCGGCCAGGTTCCCGCTGCCGCAGTTCCTCCGCCACCTCCCCCACAAGGGTGCTCAGATCCACCTCCTCACATACCAGCTCGCTGCGGGTCACCCGGTAGAGGTCGAGCAGATCGTCGATCAGCTCCCCCATCCGCACCGCCGCCGCCCCGATTCGGGAGAAGTAGGCAGGGGCGGGGGGGACGAGGCTCTCGGCACACTCTTCCCGGATGATGGTGCAGTAACCGTTGATGGCCCGAAGCGGGGAGCGCAGGTCATGGGCGACCGTATAGCAGAACGCCTCCAGCTCGCGGTTGGCAGCCCCCAGGGCAGCGGCTTGGCGCTTTTCCTTGGCCAGGTGCTCGGCATTGTGGATGCTGATGCCGATAACCGGCGCGACCCCCATGAGGAGACTTAGGTCGCTCTGCAGAAGGGGCCTGCCGGCGCGGTTGGTGTCGACCGCCAGCACACCGAGCGATTCCCCCTCGCAGACGATGGGGCAACTGATAAAGGAACGGATGTCCAGCAACCGGGCCAACTCCCGATGGCGAGAGGGAATGAGGTTACCGATCTCGTCGATGTCGTTCACCAGAAACGGCTTCTGGTCGAGGAACGAGGCAGCGATCAAGCCCGGTGTCCCGGAGCCGCCAAGGGGAATGGAAGTCTCGTTTATCACCCGCCGTCCTTCCTCGCCGAATCCATAGCTGGTCCGCACCCGGAGGGCGGACCGGCCGGCGTCGGCCATCAGGATCACCCCCCGGTCGTAGTCGAGCCGTTTCTCCAGGAGCTCGGTCACCCTGGCCAGGATCTGGTCGATGTCGCTCCTGCTGCTGACGACCTGCCCGATTTCGTTCACCAGGAGGGCGTTGTCGTAGTTGGCCTGGCTCTGGACGAGCTGCTTTTCGGTCGAATCCCGCAGGCTGTCGAGGGCTGCACCAAGCTCCTTCTTCTCGGCATGCTCGGCGGCAACGACGAGGAGCAGGACCAGGGGAATGATGATTGCCGCGGCGACGGAGAAGATCCCGGGACGGAGGGCGAGGATGGCGAGGGCGAGCGCCGTCCCTCCGAGGAGTCCCCAGCGGCGCGCCAGCCGCCAGAGGTCGGCACGCCCCTTGCGCCAGGAGATCTCGTAGCGGCAGACCTCCCCGCCCAGGAAGATGCATTCGGGGTGCGTGATCTCCGGGAGGCAATGGGTGAAAAGGGAGACGAATGCCTCAAGGAACCCCATGCGGTTGGCGCACTGATACGGCCGCTCGCTAACTCCATCCCGGAACCTGACCACGACCTCGACCCGGGTATCCGAGATCTTTCGCGATTCGAACACCGACGACCGGGTGAAGTGGGCCGCGGCCCGGTTAACGAGGGCAAAGCCCCGCGCCGGGCCGGCCAGCCCGAGGAGATACTGCCGCACCGTGCCTAGCGCCTCGGGCGAAGCCGCGTAGCAGCCGGCTTCCCGGGCGATGGTGCGGTTGCCGGTCATCTGGACGAGCCGCGCATAGAAGCGGTCCGCGTGCTCCTGGCTGAACCAGTGGCCTGGGTCCATGACCTGATGGAGGGACATTCCGGCGCAACGGAGCAGCTCGTCGATCTGCACGTGGGGATACCGTTTCCTGAGGAGCTTCAGATAGGTATCAAAAATCCTGCTATTGTAAAGGGGGGGGCTCTCCATCGATGACGCGGGCCTCGGGAAAACACCAGCCGGTGGCAAAAGGAACGACAGTGGTGTCACGGTCCAGATTACCTTGATCCGGGGTGACCGGGCAAGCGCTATTTCCCCAAGGGTGTTGGCTCCCCCCAACAGGAGACCCTACCACCAGTGCTCAGGGGAGTATCGGTGGAGAACGGGTTTCCTTTCCCCTCCCCGGCCCTTTCATCGTGCCGGGCTGTTGAATAATCCGGTGATTCACCTGCTCTCTCTTCCTTTCATCCAATTCACGGTCGCGCGCCAGGAAAAAACCTACCATCCACTCCCGCCTTAGTGGCCATGCTCTTTGTGGGCATCGCCGTGGCCAGGGTGGTCCTTCGGGGCCTCCGGCTGGCCGTGGTGGGCGCCATGCCCTTCAGCATCCTGGTGGAGGCGCTCCACGTAGTGGGTGTAGTCAACATAGGCCGCCACGTACTCGCGGCCGGCCGCCACGCTCTCATCCTTGTGTTTCTTCGCCTCGGCGACACGCTCGTAACGCTTCTGGATGCCGTCGGCAACCGCGTCGGTGACGAGCTTCACGAGATCAACGGAGGAACCCGATTCCAGGGCCTTGTCGGCCGCCGCAACGGCGGGTTCCACGGAACCGGCGGGCTTGAGGCCGGTGAATGGTGCCCCCTCCCCCGCCCGGTGGATCTTCACGAGATTCGTAAAGAAGCGATGCTCGGCCGCTTCCTTAACTTTGGGACCTTTCTTCGCCGCCGCTACGGCCTCTTTGAAGGAGGCGCGGACCTTCGCCTCCTCCTTTTCCCTGACCCACTTCAGGACCGGCGTCACGTCATTCTTGTCCAGGGCACTGCGGGCGTCCTGGATGACCGGGCCATCGAGGGTGTCGCAGTGCGCCCGGGCAGTTCCAGCGGAGAGCTGCAGCCCCGAGGCAAGCACGGTCAAAAAAAGGGCGGGGGCGATGAGGGCGTTCTTGTTCATGGTAAATCCTCCTTCACGTCATGTGATAGGGCGAGCCGTCTCACTCCGACCTGCGAGTCAGGGCGACCGCCGCGATGAGCCCCCACAGAGGGCATGTCCTGCGATGAAATACTCCACCTACCCGCCCCTCTCCGACTCACGCCGCTCCAGCTCCGCCAGCCGCTCCTTCATGGCCTTCTCCTTCTGCCACCGCTCGGTGACGTCACGGACAATGGCACCGCTGCCGGCCATGGCACCGTTGTCATCGCGGACCAGCGCCATGGAGAACTCGGTGGAGATGCGGCCGCCGCCCCCCTGCAAAGCCGGGGCACTGAGGAGCTTGGTGCCGTAGTTGGTCTCCCCCGTCTCCATGACCCGGCGGTACCCTTCCCAGTGCCGGGCCCGCAGATTCTCGGGGATGATGAGGTCCAGGGATTGCCCCACCGCCTCGCCGGCGGGGAAGCCGAACATCCGCTCGGCCCCGGGGCTCCAGATCCGGATGATCCCTTCCCGGTCGGCGAAGATGACAGCGTCGGAGACGCCGTCGGCGATGAGTCGGTAGAGTTGGTTCGTAGTCTCTGTCATGGGAACACCTCCTGTTTAGGTCACCTTACCTGAGAAAACGGTACCCGGTCCTTGACCTGGGTCAAGCCCTGCGGTTTTATTGCCACCTTTTAATGGTTGAGGTACGGCACCATCGGGATGAGCTGGCGGTAGTCGTCGTAGGTGAGAGAGCTGTGCCAGTAACCGGTAGCCATGCCGGCGCCGATTCCGGCGGCGAAGAGGAGCACCACCAGGGCCGGGAAGGTCCAGGCGGGAAGCGGTCGTTTCCAGAAGGAGGGCGCCATCCGGAGCACCTCCAGCTCGGGGCAGCTGGCCACGCAGGTGAGGCAGCCGGTGCACTCGGCGGAGCGGATTTTCTCCTTTCCGTGAACAGGGAGTCCGGACGGGCAGGCCCGGCTGCAGCTGCGGCAGCCGGTGCAGCCGGCCGTATCGCGCCGGACCTTGAAGGGGCTCAGAAAGCTTGCCACTCCCAGGAGCGCGCCGTAGGGGCAGAGGTAGCGGCACCAGACGTTCTTATAGAGAAGCGACAGCCCCGTGAGGAGAGCGAGGACCACCACCGTCGTGGCCGACATTTTGGTGAAGAAATGGAGCATCTTCACGTCGCTCACCGCCCAGTAGGGGGCATCGAGAAAGGCCGCCACGGCCAGGGCCGGCATGTCCACGAGGATGATCTTCACGAAGAAGAGAAGGAGCAGGTACTTCACCCCCCGCAGCGCCCCGTCGAGCCACGGCCAGACGCGGAAGGTGCGGCCGAAGAGGCGCCGCCCCAGCTTCCAGGCCGCCTCCGACAGGGTCCCCACCGGGCAGAGCCAGGAGCAGAAAGACTTCTTCGCCACAAGGCTCATGCCGACGATCGTGAGGAAGATGACCAGGGCCGCCGGGTGGACCGGGTTGATGGTCCCCGTGGCGAGCCAGAGCTTCGTGCTGGCCAGGGCGCCGATGGGAAGGAACCCCTCCACCCCCGGCGGCCGGGAGACCAGGGGGGTGATGCCCGACGTCTCGAAGTGGCGGACAAAAGTGTCGAAGCGGATGCCGATGAAGACGACCCAGGCGAAAAAAACCCACTGGACAATGGCGCGCCAGAGGGGGATGCGTGAATTGGAATTATGGTGGGTCATGAATGGTGCCTTGTGTGGAGAGTGTCCGGGAACCTTTATCAATTACCGGCTTGTTTTCCCATAAGAGTACTAACTATTCCGCTGGTCACTTTGACATAAGTCAAAAGGAAGGATTTCATCGTTGCCACGAGAAAATGAAGAGATATACTTGTTAGCAGTTTATCATTACTGCACACACATCACGCACAAGGAGGTGAATGTCATGGGATCGACCAGGACCGGAAACCGGGTCATCTACCTGGTGACCGGCGCGCTGATCGTGCTGGCTGTTGCCCTTTTCGTCCTCTTCGGCCCGCCGAAGCTGCTGGCCAAGTCGAGCACCCCCGACTTCTGCGTGGGGTGCCACACCATGGAGAGCCAGTACGAATCATGGATCCACACCGGGGCCCACCGGCGGATCAAGTGCGTTGACTGTCACCTCCCCAATGAAAACCCTGCGATGCATTACATCTGGAAATCCATCGACGGCACAAAGGACGCCTTCTTCTTCTATTCGGGGCACGTGCCGGAGATCATCAGGCTCTCGGACCACGGAGAGAAGGTGCTCCAGAAAAACTGCGTCCGCTGCCACGACACCACCGTGACCCACATCGACAACGAACGCCCATGCTGGAAATGCCACCGCCGCATCGCCCACACGCGGAGCGGGGCCATGGAAACCCTTTAGGAGGCTCAACGATGAGACGACTTAACCCTGTAGCATCCATGATCGCACTGTCCGCCGCGGCAATCCTGTTTGCCCTGGGGGGGTGTGCTCCCGAGAAAGCCCAGCCAGTAAAGACGGTCCAGATCCCCGACGGCGAAATCGATCCGGAAATCTGGGGCAAGGCCTATCCCACGGAATATGAAATGTGGAAGAAGACCGAAGAGCCGTCTCCGGCCGGCAAGAGCAAGTACAAGCGGGGTTTCGACGCCGACAAGATCACCTACGACAAGCTTTCCGAATTCCCCTACATGGCGCTTCTCTTTAACGGCTGGGGATTCGGCGTCGCCTACAACGAGCCCCGGGGCCACGCCAACATGGTGCGGGACCAGCTGGAGATCGACGCAACCCGCATCAAGGCAGGCGGCGTCTGCCTCACATGCAAGACCCCCTACGCACCCAAGCTTGAGAAGGAGATGGCGGCCGACTATTACAAGAAGCCCTTCAAGGATGTCCTTGCCCAGATCCCCGAAAAGCATCGGACCCTCGGGGTAGCCTGCATCGACTGCCATGACAACAAGGACATGACCCTCAAGATCTCCCGCGGCTTCACCCTCACGGAGGCACTGAAGAAGATGGGGGTCGACCAGACGAAACTGACCCGCCAGCAGATGCGGAGCCTCGTCTGCGCCCAGTGTCACGTCACCTACAACATCCCCAAGGATGCCGAAATGAAGTCGGTGGGGGTCTATTTCCCCTGGCAGGGGAGCACGATGGGGAACATCTCCGTCGAAAACATCATCAAGCAGATTCGGAGCGACGCCAGCGTGGGCGAGTGGAAGCAGAATGTCACCGGCTTCAAGCTGGGCTTCATCCGTCACCCCGAGTACGAACTCTTCTCCAATAACAGCGTCCACTGGAAGGCCGGGGCCTCCTGCACCGACTGCCACATGCCCTACACCCGGGTCGGGGCCTTCAAGGTATCGGACCACCGGGTCATGAGCCCCCTCAAGAGCGACATGAAGGCCTGTACCCAGTGCCACTCGGAAAAACCCGAATGGCTCCGGGACCAGGTCTTCGCCATCCAGGACCGGACCGTCTCCCTCATGCTCCGCTCCGGCTACGCAACCGCCACCGTGGCCAAGCTCTTCGAGAAGGTCCATGCGGTCCAGGCCGAAGGGAAACAGATCGACAAGGCCCTCTATGACAAGGCCAGGGACTACTACGAGGAGGCCTTCTACCGCTGCACCTTCATAGGCGCCGAGAACTCCGTCGGCTTCCACAACCCCACGGAGGCCATGCGGGTACTGGGGGACGCCACCGCCTTCGCCACCAAGGCCGAGGCCCTGCTCCGTCAGGCCCTGGCCAAGGCCGGTGTCGACGTACCCCTTACCGTCAACCTGGAACTGAACAAGTATCTGGAGAACCGGGGCGAGCATAAGCTGAACTTCGACCCGAAAGTGGAGATCAAGGACCCCTACGGCGTGCAGGTGCGGTTCTGATCCACCGGTTAAGCCGCTCAAGCACAACACAAGGCCGCCCGGATGTTCCGGGCGGCCTTTGTGTTGCCGACGACCGCGAGCGCAGGGACTGCTGGAGCGAATCGGAGAAGAATCCTGCTGGGTTTACCGTGCGTCGCTTACTGCACTGGCCGAGAAGAAGATGTTTTTGATTTGAGTCAATGACCTTCAGCCCCTGTCGAATAAGATTCCAGGTATAACGATGCCAAACCCATAAAAATAGGAAAATGTATGCGTCATGTGACATGCAGACACTATCTCCTCAGCCTGGCCCTTCTGTTGCTTTCCCCTCTGTCGCTCATGGCTATGCCGGCCATCACCTGCCACTGCTTCACCGACCGTGCGTATGATCCCTCGCGCCCCACGGGGGCCGATCCCTATTTTCTGGCAACAACACAAAACTCCTTCTTTGCCCACGTATTTAATGTCGAGAAAAAGACCATTGTCATGAAGAAGCAAAAGGGGACCTCTTCAGAGGACCTTTGGGTCGCCTACTGGGTCGCTTCGAAATCAAATGTGTCACCGGAGACCCTGCTTCAGACCAGGCAGTCAAAGGAGACGTGGAAGGACGTCATCGCCCCCTTGGGAATTGCCCCGAAATCCCTGGGGGCCAAATTCTCCAGTGCCCTGAATACAACGTTCTCTAGCACCCGCCTTGCTGACGCGGTGGTCGACGATCTTCTCGTTCGCAACCAACTGCTTGGCGATGGGGACGTGGCGGCGCTGCGAAAGGCGGGGGCCACGAACCAGGAGTTGATTATCGCCTCCCTCATCGCCCGCAAGACACGGCAGCCGGCCACACGACTCCATCGTGAGGTCAAAAGTGGAGCCAAGAGTTGGGGGGCGCTGCTCCAGGAAGCGAAGATGGATGCGACCGACATGCCAAGGGAGATTTCGGGCATTTTTAAGCTTGCCGCAATCCCATAGGCGGGTTGACGCCGCGTGGGCCCCATTGACAGAGCAGCAGCGTTGGATAAACTTGACGTGCTCAATTCGGCATCAACGCCTGCACCATCGTATCCTGCCTGTGCAGTCACTGCCGAGAACGGGGGCCGATGTGACTTTCCATCGGTAGGCACTGCCCGCGACCCTGCTTATCGCAGATGGAGGACAACATGCGGAAAATTCGCTACGGAGTCGTTGTGCTGTGGATGCTGTTGTGCTGCTCGGCGACGTCTGTCTCAGCCCAGGTGAGCATCGGCATCGGGTTGCCCCACGTGAGCATCGGGATCAACCTGCCGTTGTACCCGGAACTCGTTCCGGTGCCGGGTTACCCGGTCTATTACGCTCCGCGGGTGGCTGCCAACTATTTCTTCTACGACGGTTTGTACTGGGTTTACCTCGACGACGACTGGTACGCGAGTTACTGGTACAACGGCCCCTGGTGGATTGTGGAGCCGCAGGTCGTGCCGGTGTACATCCTGCGCGTCCCCGTCCGCTACTACCGGCATCCCCCCGTGTACTTCCGCGGATGGCGGGCGGATGCGCCCCCCCGCTGGGGTAAGCACTGGGGCCATGAATGGGAGCAGCATCGAAGGGGATGGGACAAGTGGAAGCGCAGCTCCGCTCCGGCGCGCGCCCCGCTGCCTGTGTACCAGCGGCAGTACTCGGGAGATCGGTACCCCCGGGTGGAGCAGCAGCAGACGATACGCCGTCAGCATTATCGTTACCAGCCGCGCGACAAGGCGGTCCGCCAGCACTTTCAGCAGCCGGGAGCAGTGCAGAGAGCACCTGCACCTGCTCAGCGGGGAAGACAGGAAGAGCCTCGGGTGAAAGGCCCTAGGCAGCAGGGAGAACACAGAACACCCGCGCCTGTCCAGCGGGGAAGGCAGGAAGAGCCTCGGGTGAAAGGCCCAGGGCAGCAGGCTGTCCCACACTCGCAGCCACCGCACCAGCCCTCTCCACAGCAGCGAGGACCGGCAGTGCAGGAACAGAGGGTGCAGCCAAGGGTTGTCAGGCAGGCGCCAAGGCCGCAAGGACAGGAACAAGGGTTGCAACATAGAGGGAAGCCGCAGGAACCCGGTCGGGGCCAAGGGCACAACAGAGAGGGGAAAGAGGAGGAACGAGGCCAGGGACGCAGCAATTAACCAATTTGGCCGCCACCGCCACCGTCATCGCCGGCAACCTGGAGAAAATCAGGCGGAACTGGTAGGTTGCGCGTTCGGCGGATAGGGTAAAAGCAAAGGCCGTCCGGATGTTCCGGGCGGCTTTTGTGATTTCTTCGGGCTAATACTCCGTCATCGCCTCGATCCGGAAGACCGCGTCCGGTTCGTTCCGGCCGCTCTTGTCGTTGAACCGCAGCGTCATCCAGCGCCCCGAGCCTTCCTTCATCACCATGAGCGGCTGACGGTAGAGCTTGTGGGAGGCCACCGCCTTGTCGGGGTTCTTCAGGCTGTTGATCAGGTGCTCCCCCTTCACCTCCACCAGCAGGATGCCGCCCCCCCTGGTTCGCCCTTTCACCTTCACCACAAAGTCGGGGTAATAGTGGCTCCCGTCCGGCATGACCAGCCCCACGGACCAGGGCTTGCGGGGCTCGTTGCGGTGCCACCACGCCACCGTCCCCCCCAGGTCGGCGTCCAGCAGCCGGGCAAAGGCGGTTTCGTCGTTGTTCATGTCCGGCGGAAACGCCCCGTAGTCGCCGAGGAGGGCCGTGGCGCAGCCGGCGGGCCAATCGACAGTTTCCGGCAACGGCGCGGTGTCCGCCAGCTCCGCGTTGTCGGCGCAGCAACCCCGCACCGTGTCGCGGAGCAGGTTCGGGTAGGCCACGAGGATCAGGTGCACCGCCCGGCGCAGCTTTTCCGGCGAGTCCAGAAATTCGAGGAAGATCCCCCGCTCCCTGATCTCGGCTTTCAGCTTGTTGATCAGGGCCTTCTGGAGGTCTCGGGGGTCAAGGTAATCGGGCTCGAACAGGAGCCGCTGGGCCCGGCGGGCGATTTCGGCATCGGAGAGGGTGGCCTGGAACTCGCCGTAGCTGATGTCGTGGGTGAAGATCTCTTCTTCCTTCCGCTTGACGTTCACCGCCTGCCGGAATGCCTCGGTAAACACCCGGTCGTCGATCCGGAGCCGCTTCTCCACGCACTGCAACAGCCCCGCCGTGTTCAGGTTCAGCTGTTCCTTCTTGAAGACCCGCTGCATCCCCTCCTTCAGGCGATACTGCTGGGTGCCGGGGGGAAACGGCGCGGAGTAGGCGGCTTCGGGATATTTGACGGATTCAGGCTGTGCCGAGAAAGGAAAGATGAAGCCCGCCAGGAGATCCTGGGTTGACACGGCCGGCGTTGGCTCCCCGGCGGCAGGGGCGTCCTTAAGGGGCGGCGCCTGAGGCGGGGTCCACGGCTTGGGGATCAGGGTCGGCTGGCCGTTCTGCACCACCTGCACCGAGGCGGCCTCCCCCACCTTGACCAGCATGGTGAAGGGGCTCACCGTGGCCAGTTCGGTGCGCAGGGTGTTGATCCGGTCGGCGGCCCCCACCAGGCCGGCCTGCTTCTCCGCGTCGGCCAGAAAGACGTAGCCGTACCGGAGCAGCTCCGGCAGCTCCCGCCCCTGGAGCCGCCAGTCCACCCGCAGGATGCGCCCCACGATCTGGGTGCCGAAATCCTTGTCCTGGGCCCCCCGCATGGAGACGAGGGTGAAGGCCCGGGGGGCGTCGAAGCCCAGGGCCACGGCCATCTTGAAGATCAGCACCTCCTTCGCCTCGTCCCGGGCCACGGCCATCAGGTCATCATCGGGCTCGTCGGCGGTGTAGACGGCAATGGCCTCCTCCGGGATGCTGAGGGACATGAGATCCTTCCGGGCCTTGTCCACGCTTTTGTCGGTGGATGCCACCTGCACCAGCATGAGCGGCACCAGATCGATCCCGTCCGCGGCCAGTTGAGCCTTGACGGCGTTGTGGACCCGGACCCCGTCGGCCAGGGCCGCCTGGCCGAAGTCGATCAGCTCCCGGTGCTGGTCCCCGGCCAGATAGGCCACCGACTTGATCCCCCCCTTGATGAGCCGGGCCTCCACGGCATCCAGGCGGCTCACCGTGACCCGGTGCATGACCGCGATGCCGGAGGCCTTGCGGAAGCTCTCCGCGTCCTGGTCGTCGGGGGTGGCGGTGATCATCAGGGTGAAATCGGGCTGCACCACCTCGCGGTAATACCTGACCGATTCCGTCCCGGCGGTGAAGGTATGGTGGGCCTCGTCCACCAGCACGCCGATCTTGAAGCCCCGCTGCCTGAGCTGCCCCAGCAGGTGATCCAGGGAGACCGACAGATCCCCGTCCCGCCGCAGCCGCTTGGCGTCCTTCTTCCCGGCCACCGCGGCCCAGGTGGTGACGAACACGTCGCCGCTCCGGGTACTGTGGGCCACCCGGTCGCAGCCGATGTCCCGCACCCGCAGTCCCTGGAAATGATTCCTGATGGAGATGCGCGCCTGCTCCACCAGCCCCGCGAAGGGGGTGAACCAGAGCCAGACGATGGCGGTCTCCTTCGAGAACTCCTCCGCCACCAGACCGGCGATCAGGGTCTTTCCCGCGCCGGTGGGGGCTTGGATCAGCACGCAGCCGTTGTGGGCGCTGGCCGCGCGGCGGCTGTCCGGGTCCGGCGCCCCGTCGATCTGGGCACAGGCATAGCGGAAGATTTCCAGCACGTTCTCCTTGGCGGCGGACTGGTAGCCTTTCGGTTTGACAATCATGCCACCCCTCCGAACCGGTTGACCAGAAACTGGGGAATCTGCTCCACGGTGATCCCCTGGGACGCCAGCCGCTCCCGCAGGAGGCCCGGCTGCCAGGTGTAGACCGTCAGGTGCGCCGTCTCCGCCGCAAGGGCGGCGATCCGATCGGCGGTGTCGTTGCTGATGGCGGTCGCATACACCAAGCCGCCGTCCGGGCTGATGGCTTCCTGAAGCGCCATGCCGTGCGTGAACGGCATGAAGCTCTGCCGGTGGATCAGCTGCAGCGCCGTCCAGACCTGGGAGTGGTCGATCTCCGTCAGCACATCCTCCTGGGGCATCCGCTGCACCCGCAGATAGGCGAAATCCCCCCCGGTCCCCTCCCGGCCGCCGTAGCCGGCCATGACCCGCCGGATCCGCTCGGCGCAGACGTCGCGGCAGATGTTTTTGTCCGGGTCGTCCGCCGTCGCCTCGGTGGCGGAGACCATGATGAAGCGCCGCTCCCCCCCGTCCTCCCGGTTCAGCTCCAGCACCGCCTGGGCCGTGGTGCCGGAACCGGCGAAGAAGTCCATGACCAGGTCGTTGGCGCCGGTGGATTGGCGCACCAGCTCCTTGATGAGTGAGGGGGGCTTGGCATAGTTGAAGGATTTGGTGCCGAAGATGGCGGAAACAGCCTTTGCCCCCTCCTGGTTGGTGCCGGAGACAAAGCTGTTTTCCGCCTCGTATCTCTTCTGTTCCGCCGAGGGGACGACCCAACTGCTGAGGGGCTGGTTGAGGTTTCGCAGATCGGCCTTGTACCGCTTGAAGGCGGGCCGGCCAAAGCCAACCTTCTTCCCGATCCAGAAATCGAGGTCGGGCAGGTCAGGCCTGAGCATCAGAACCTTGCCTGTTTTCGGAACTTCACCATTTTCGATGGCGGCAAGCAGCTCTTCCCGGCTGTTCCAGACCACCACCCGCTGCTCTTGCGGAAAGAGAATCTGACCGAGTTCAATGAATTCTTCCATTGTTTTGGCTTGCAAACGCTGGCCAGGCTTCACACGTTCTTTCGTCGCGTATCTCCAAACCCCAATAGGGCTTGCAGGATAATAAATATCTGTCTTTGGGTCTTTTAGCGGATAATAAAGGTTTGGACGTTCTTGATATGAAAATCCGAGAGTTAAATCACCTGTTCTCCAATCGCCTCTCGGATCGTTGTCCGGGTTGGAATACATCTCATAACTTTTGCCGTATCCAACAAACTGAAAGCCAACATTCCCATATACCAGGACATGTTCGTGGTCCACGCTCAGAAAGCAGCCTTGATCCGCGTTCGACCCCTGCCGAGTCCGCCAGACAAAGGAGCCGAGCCGCATCCCCGGCAGCGCCTGATCCAGCAGCAGCTCCAGCTTGGCCCGGTTCTCGTCGTTGATGGAGACCAGCAGCACACCATCCTCGGCCAGGAGATCCCGGGCCAGGAGCAGGCGGCGGTAGAGGTATTCCAGCCACTTGCTGTGCTTCCAGGCGTCGTCCTTGTCCACGAAGCGGTCGTTGTAGATGAAATCCTTGTTGCCGGTGTTGTAGGGGGGATCGATGTAGATGCATTTGACCCGGCCCGCATGGGTCATGCGCAGGTAGCGGAGGGCGTCGAAGTTGTCCCCCTCGATGAGCAGGTTGTGCCACGGCCCGTCGCCGCGAGAGAATTCCGGCAGCAGGTCGAGGGCCACGAAATCCTGATTCAGGGAGCGGTCGTGATCGATCTCGTCCCGCTCCCACACCAGCCCCAGCCGCGGCTTGCGGTCGCGCTCCTCGATGATCTTGATCAGCTCTTCCTTGCTGTAGCGGTCGTACTTGGAGGTCACAACGACAATTCTCCTTCGGTTCCGAATGGTGCCTCCCCCTGCCGGAAGGGAAAGGCCCGGAGGGGAACCGCCGCAGACGCTGCCGATACCCCCCTCCGAGACCATGAACCGTAGCAGATTGGTGTTGGTTTTTCCAGATGATTGGCACACGGAGGGGGAAAACCGGAGAGAGCCGCTTCTGGCAATATTGTCATAGGGACAATGCCGGCCTAAATCCCGCCCTTCACCAGAAGATCTCCATATTGGGTGGCATTGAGCCTGCCGCACTTCTCAAGGGCGCCGGCAGAGTTCTGCACCACTGCCAGGCGGGATTGCGGGTTCACGTGGAATACGGCAGGGCTGCCCTGGAATGTCCCCCCGATTGAGGTGGTGGCGGGTTCGTTGATGAACGTGGAAATACGAGCACCAAACTGTTCAATCCCCTTTGGCCCCATCGGCTCGACGATGCCGAAGTCCACCGCATGCTTGTAGTTCTTCACCAACTGGTCCACGGGGAGATCGATTTTCTTCGCAAGCTCCCCTACCTTTGAGGAAACTGCTTCGGCAGCTTCGTCCATCGCCTTCTGCTTGAGGGATTCAACAACACCCTTGCCGGAGATGCCGGCTCCCCCGCCGGCAAACCCTCCAACCCCGATCTTTGCCAAATCGCCCATGGCACCTTTGCTCCCCATCCCCTGGGGAAGTTCCAGATTGCCGGCAATGCCGCTGACCCGAAGTTTTGACGGATCAATCCCCATCCCCGAGCTGGCAACGCCGGATACCCTCCCGGCAAAGCCCCCGATGCCGGTTGAGGATGGCATCGTGCCCCGTGTGAGCGGGGATGAGGGGTTACCCCATCCCCCCGGTGTCGGCCCGCCGTGGGGGAGGGCCGCTTCGATAGGCTGGAGTGAAGAGGCGTCGTCCGGCAGGTCGGCGTCAGCCATCTCGGCAGGCTCCGCAGACGCTTCGGCGGGAGGTGACTCTGCGTCGCTCGGCTTCTCCGGAACCTCATCAGCCGAGGTCATTTCGGGGGCAGGTTTCCCCTGCCAGGGAGCAGGAGGGAGCAGCTCCACAAACATCGCCCCCTCCTGGGCCGCCCGCTTCATGCAGCGCCCCTGGGGCGGCGGGCCAATCAGGACCGTGGCGCAGCCGGTCACGATGACGCCGCCGTGGACCGTTTGATCACCGAGCCTGGCGGCGGGCCTGCCGCCGATAATCACCGACGGCTCCCCTTTCGCGATGACGTCAACAGGCCCGTCGCACTGGGCCTTGTCCCCCACCCGCGCGGCCGGTTGGCCCCCGATGATGACCGAACCACAGCCCTCCAGGATGGGGCCTCCCTTGTGGGGCTTCTTCCCTTCCTTCCGGGGGCAGGTGTGCATGTCGCCGATACGTGCTGCCGGTTGTCCCATGGTATCATGTTCCTTAGTTTAGACGCATTTGCCTACTCACAAGCATTCGGTTCAGGCTTGTTTATCGGTTGCGCCTCAATATTGCCTCTTTCACTAACGAGGAGCATCGTATGTGGCTCGCCCTCTTTCCATCCAACAAAATTATCACTGGTAGCCCATCGTGTTCCTCGAAAACCTTCCCACATTCCAACACAAACGTCGATAAAATCAACAGTTTGCTTTTCACTGTCTGAATTCAAATTGTCTATTTTCCAAACAACCAAATAGCGTCCATCAGGAGACCATTGAACATCCCTACTGTCAGCAAGAAATGCCTCTGCATTACTTGTCTCGTAGAGGGGCTGAATATCGAGCTCCTTTAGTCCTCTTCCCTCAACTTGATAGACAGTAATTTTCCCCCAGTAATTAATGTTTCTATCCCTGCCATTCAATGGCTCAGAAAACAAACCTACTCGTTTTCCATTAGGGCTCTTTATTTGTTTTGAAGCACTATTCTTTGTCAAAATTTTGCCTTGTGCTGATGCTGCTATGGGTATGCAGGAAATGCAAGTGATGATAAACCAAAGAGACAGCAGTTTGCATCTTGGAACTGTCTTCATAATATCTAATTCTCTATTAACTCAATTCTTTAATCTGAATAAAAAAACAACCGCTCTACGCTATTCGCACTGCTTTGGGTCTGGATTGTTGTTAGGGCAGTTTTCACTGTAATCTTTAAATTTAGGCGCTTTACCCATTGCCAACGCGGTATGGGGTTCACCTTCCTTCCAGCCGACAAAATTGGTGTAATCAACTATTTCTTTATCACTTTTGAATCCCACCACTTCACCAGTACAAACATCAAAAAAGTTGAGCCAATATCTTTCTGACCGTGAAGGAATTGGTCCAAGTTTGTAAACGGCTAGATATCTTCCATCTGGTGACCAACTCTCATCTGGATCATAATAATAATAGTCAAATGCAACATCAAATCTACTAACATCAACCACGTTAATCAATCCCTTGCTTATATGGTGAAATTCGAGGCGAGTTGAATACTTCGTTCTGGGTCGATACCACTCTTGACCGATCCGGCAAATACGACAAAGTGTTTGCCATCGGGGCTTCTCTCAATGTCTTCTTCCGTGATTACTTCCTTGAAGGTTAATTGTGAGGAACTTTTATTGGCCAAAGCTTTCTTTTGTGCAGATGCGACAATGGGCAAGCATGAAACAAACCCAACACACAAACTGACAAACAGACTTATACGGAGGGGGTTAGCCTTAACATTCATGCTAAAGTAGCTCTTCAATCACAGGGAGGTAGTTCGCCAGTTAAGTCTGGATAAGCATCAAGATAATCTTGTCCACGTCCAAGAATAATCATTGTATGAGGTTCGCCATCTTTCCAGCCCGAAAATCTATCGCTTGTCGCTAAGAATTTACGATCCTTACTTTTAAACATGAGATACTCACCAAGGCATACATCCAAATATTTTTTTTCTTCTTTAACTGGTTGAGGTTCAATTTTTTGGTAGTGAAACATGACAAAAAACCTTCCATCTGGCGACCATCTTATATCTTTTTCATCCAGTGGTTCAAACGCTATTGAATCAGACTGATCACTTATTGTAGCGTCTTCTATCACATTAATATTATCACTGTTTTTATCCAGTAGCTCAACCTTTCTCCAATATGCCATGTCATTATCTTCGTATCCAGGAGTTGGCTTGGAAAAGATAACTATATGTTGCTTATCAGGGCTTTCCAGTTCGAGTTTTTTCATTTGTTTCTTCTCCTTAACCTGCTTCTTTTCCTTAAACCTATGCCTAGAACTTTTTTTCGGTTCTAGATCATTGCCTTTTACAGGTCCTGCAACTGGTAAACAGGTGATACAAACAATAGTCAAACTGGCTAGAAGCTTTTTAGTTAGATGGTTTGTCTCCACTGTCTCCTCCTATTAAATCAATTTCTTGCTATATAACAATGTGAATCAGAAATCCTCCGGCAGTAGCATGGAACCAATGATGCCACTTAATTCGTTGTTGCCCATAATAGCGGCATTTCTTTTGTCTGGTTTCGTAACAAGAGTTTTTCCGTTTTTGTATATCTTCATTCTTCTTTCTTGAAATATCTCCAGTATTTCATACTCATACGACTGTTTTTTCTCCGAAGGCCAAAGAGAAGGATCCTGACTAGCATCTGGATGCCGCTTGTAGAATTTGTCAAGCACTTGACCAAAAGCTTTATTTGCTCCACTCTCGCCCGCATTAACCGACGTGTCCAGCACCATTGCACGTCCTTTTTCAGACGTAAGGTACTTTTTAGTTGGATGGCTATATCCTTCCGGTTTCTTATTGAGGGCACGTAATAGCCGAGCATTGAAATCCATAACTTGTTTTTCTTGAAAGGCCGGATCGCGACCTGCATCCCGAAGTACTTCCATGGCCTTCTTAATATTATTGGGCACAGGTTCTTCTTTTCTATTTAGCCAAGCTTTCAACTCTTCACCACTGAGCGGCTTCATTGATCTGTCAGATGGATCTTTATACTGGAGGGTTGTATCTTTAACTGTTGTTCCTTTCTTCGTTTTTATTTCACGCTCTACAATGCTCCAGCCTTTACTTTCAAACAATTCATGATATTTTTTAGGACTTTCTTCCTTAAATTCTTCTAGTTGATTTTTGAATTCACCTCCACCACCTATTTTAAGTGTTTTTTGCATAGCACCTACAGTTGCTACTTCACTGTCATAAGTCTGTACTGTATCAAAAAAACCTTCGCTGCCTGACACTGCACACATAACTTTTTTCTCGTGAACAGTTTTCAGTGGCCTTCCCTTCGAATCTTTAGCGTTAAACAAGTCATTCCACCTGGAATAATTCCTCAAAGAGTTGATTTCGCTTCCCTTAATAACATACCCGCCACCATTCGGATTACCCAATTTGTAGTATCTCCACTGAGGCTCATCCCTCTCCCCACATTTCTTACACGGCTGCTTCGGCGACTGCTTCTTCCCCTGTGGGGCTTGACCCTTCTTCGCCGCATCCTTTGTCTTCTTCTTGTCCCCTTCCTTACGCGCCTGCTGTTCCGCTTTGACGTTCTCGGCAGCCTTTTCCGCATTTTTGCGAACAGTATCGCCGGCCTTGCTCATCCTGGCTTCGGCCTCACTGCCTTTGGCGGACAATATCTTCGCAAGCTGCGCTCCGCGACGGGAAAGAATCTTCTGCAGCTTATCCCCAAATGACACAAAACTACTCATACTCCATTTCCTCCGGCCTGATTGGCCCGCCGAACAGAAGGGTGTCGACCTGCTCGACCTTGTCGTCTTCATGCAGATAGTCATTGCCGAGGATGTCGAGTATCGGCTTCCAGTCAGGGTCGGTATAAAGCTCTTCCTGGATCAGCAGTCGATAGACGAGGAACCGGCCGATGGTGTATTCGGTGGTCAGGTCGAACCCTTCGGCCTCTTCGAGGATGACGCTGACAAGGCCGCGAATCTGCTCATCACTCTTTTCCCAGGCAACTTCCGGGAAGGTGGTGTGGATGTATTCGACGAGCGTGTCAATGTAACGCTCTTCCCGCTGCTGCGAAAACATCTCCATCTGTTCCGGCCGTATCTGAAACACTGCCATTCCCTTTCCTATCCGAGTTTCCAACTACGCTGCAAAAGTTGAGGGGGCTCTATTGCCCCTTCCTGACTTGTGGTCGACGTGATGCCATAGGAGAGAAGCTCCTCGCCGGTGCCGGACTCCAGGAAATAGGTTTCTACCGGGCCAAAGAACCGCTCCAGCTCTTCGCCTGTGCAGGTGGGGAGAAACGCCCGCAACACCCGGGGGTCATAGAAACGGAAGAGCACCTGTCTGCCGTCGGGGAGTTTGACGGAAAGAAACCGCCTGAGGTGCCTCCTGAGGGTTTTCAGCTCCGCTTCGGTCGCCAGGAATATCCCCCAACTCTCTCCCCAGCCCCGATCGAGCAGCGCCCGGAGAAAGGGGGAGTCGAAAGGCACGGCAACCAGATAGGGGGCATAATCGGACATGGTTGCGGCAAAGGCGCCCCCGTAGAGGCACTCGAACGTGCAGCCGCTTCCGGAAAGCAGGGGCAGGATCTCGTTGTTACGGGCGGTGTCAAGGAGCGCAAAGAGCGGTTTGCCCTGCCTGCATAGGACTTCAAGCGCTTTCTGTTTGATGGAATCGGTTACAGGATCGTGGGTGTCAGCAATAGTCATGAAAGGGTCCGGGGTTCTCTGTTTCCGTATGTATCGCTCCAACTGCCTGTCAGGTATTGATTTTGACGAGCGTTCCGTTGATCTTGATGCCGCCCGGGTCGATGACGATGGTGCTCCCCCCGCAGACCAGGGTGATCTTGGAATCAGCCAAGAGGGTGATCTCTTTGGCACTCTTGGTCATGGTGCCGGTGACGCTGGTCTGACTGTTGCCGCCGACGGTGGCATTTGTGTTTCCCTTGACCGACGTGGTGCTATTGCCGCCATAGCTCTGGGTCCGGTCATTGTTGACCTGGATGGCCAAATCCTTCTGCCCGTGAACGTAAATCTGCTCGCTCCCCGCCTTGTCCTCGAAACGCAGCTCGTTGAATCCGGCGGCCTTGTAGCTCTTGGTCCTGAACCCGCTGACCGTCTTGCTCGCGGCAGGATTGTAGAGGGTCGGGTTGTTGCCGTTATAGACGCTGCCGACAACGATGGGGCGGTCGGGGTCTCCCTCGATGAAGTCCACCAGCACCTCGTCTCCCACGCGGGGGGTGAAGACCGCCCCCCAGCCTCCGCCGGCCCATGCCTGGGCAGCGCGGATCCAGCAGGAGCTCTTGTCATCCCCCTGCCCCTGGCGGTCCCAATGAAATTGAACCTTGATGCGGCCCAACTCGTCCACGTGGATCTCTTCACCCTTCGGTCCGACGACGATGGCGGTCTGAACACCGGTGACGAAGGGTTTGGGGGTGTTCTGGGCAGGGCGGAAGGTTACGGTGTAGGGAATGACCGTGAACTGGTTGTGGTATGAGGCGGTGCCGCCGGCACCTTCTTCGAGGGACTGGGGCTGGGTACCTGAGTGTTCGAGGCTCACAAGCAGGTATTCCTGGTTGAAATCCGCACAGTCATGATCCGCCAGGAAAAAGGTATAGCCGGGAATCAGCCGCGGGGAAGAACTGGCCCCGTGGCCCCGCTGGGCCTGGGCCGCAAACTCCTCCTGGCGCACCCTGGCAAAATCCCCTCCACGCTTGGGATCAACATAATTGCCCGAGTAGTCGTAGATCTCGTAGTGCTGGTTCGTTTGCGCCTTTTTCTCAACCGTGAGATTGAGGGCGGGATTTTTGAAGCTGAAATTACGCGCGGTGTACGCCCCAGGCTGCAGCCGGTGGGAAACGGTGAACGCATGGACGCTCTCCTGATCCGCCACCATGCTTCCCCCCTGGCGGAAGCAGATTTCCGGCTCACCCTCGATGGGGACGTGGACCACCCGGCTGTCGCTGAGCACGACCACATGCTTGTCCTCATAGTGCTCGAAGAAGTAGAAAATCCCCTCTTCCTCCATGAGGCGCGAGATGAAGTTGAAATCGGTCTCCCGGTACTGGACGCAGAAGCCGCGCATGCGGTTCCTGTTGGTCAGGGCGAAGCGGACCCTCTCTCCGGTGATTCCCACCTTTTCAAGAACCTCCTTGATGATGTCCTGGGCGTTCTTGTCCTGAAAAATGCGGCAGTTGGTCTTGAGGGAGAGGGTCCAGAGGGTCGGCACGAGGTGCACATCATAGAGGTAGTAGGAACCGGACATCCCGGAGTATTCGAACTTGCGGACCATGCCGTGAAAATACCGGCTCGTGTCGATGTCCGCGTCGAGGTCGAGGGTGATGCCGCCGCTGGTGTCGTTAACGATGGTCAGGAGGGCTTCCTTGCCGACCACGGCGCCAATGTCGGGGATGTCGAACTCGCTCGCGACGGACATACTCACCGAAAAGGGAGCAGAAATGGCTTCGCTGACGGTGAAACTCACCAGTGACAGGTCAAAATCAAGCCCTGTTATTTCAAAGAGGAATCGCGCATCAGATGCGGAATCGAATAATGCCATCCTGGCCTCCCAAGAAAAACTTCAATGCAATTGTCTAATCATCTCACAACATGATAACTGTCAAAACTACCTGTATTAGCATCAAGCTCGTAAAACCATTCAGTAGTTAAATATCCTCCAGTATCTTTATCTTTTCTACCAACTCCTACTATCATTCCAAAACGATTGCCTTCAATTTTAGTGCAAAGGAATTCGTATTCATCTCCATCGTAATAATAAGGGTTTTTCCGATAAGGGTTTATCAATGTAAATCTTGTAGTACCATCAGCATTAACTATTACAGCATTATTATGACCAAATTTATGACTAGGCTGAAGTAATACTACTCCTGTCCGATCTGGCAATATTCCGGGTGATAGAAAATCTGCACCGAGTTCTATTTTTATTTCATTGTGATTACAATACCAACTTACTGCAACAACATCAGATATAATTGGGAATTTATCCATACGCTCTTCTAACGAAATATTTTCCGGTATTACATATCCATTTTTTGTATGTTTAACGAAATCAATGATCTTATTGCACTTTGACATAGATTACCTCGGTGGCAACGACTTTATGGTATTACTCCGGCAAATAAACAGAGCAATTAAGATGCATAGGCAGCACAGGGGTGCTCGAAGAACTTTTTCACTTTGGTTCGGTTGTTCTGTAAATGCCGCATATGCTTTCTGGCCTTTGACTCAAGTTGCTTGGCATT